>CAYZKX010000004.1:0-30553 GCA_964479055.1 uncultured Flavobacteriaceae bacterium | reverse complement strand
ATATGATCATAATGTTCAATTTGTGTAGTAGGAAAGGAGTGTTGTAGTCCGAGTTTCTCCTGTACAAATGTCTTTCCAAAAGCCTTCCAGTCAATATCTGGATACGCCACTTTGTGCGCATTAAAATTACCTGTAGCACCACCAAATTTGGCCGCACTAGGAACATCATTTAGAAGATTGAATTGTTCTTCTAGGCGTGTCACAAAGACGTCTATTTCTTTGCCTAATCGTGTTGGTGATGCGGGTTGACCATGTGTTCGTGCCAACATGGAAACATCTTGCCACTCTACTGATAATTCTTTAAGCTTATTTAAAACCTCAAAATATTCAGGGACATAAACATTGTTCATCGCCTCTTTAATGCTTAGAGGTATTGCTGTGTTGTTGATGTCTTGAGAGGTTAATCCGAAATGAATAAATTCCTTGAATGGACTGAGTCCAAGACTATCAAACTGTTCTTTAATAAAATATTCTACAGCTTTGACATCATGGTTGGTAATGGACTCAATATTTTTAATAGCTTGCGCATCCTGATCTGAAAAATTGATATACAAGCCTCTTAACTTATCAAATAGAGATTCATCAACATTTTCTAATTGTGGTAATGGTAATTCACACAGTGCAATGAAATATTCCACCTCAACCAGGATACGATATTTGATCAAAGCTGCCTCAGAAAAATAGGCCGAAAACGCCTGTACTTTTTCAAAATAACGACCATCAATTGGTGAAATGGCATTGAGTGAATCTCTGGACATAAGCTTATTTTAGAAGTTGCAAAGATAATTGTTTTAGCGCTAAGGAAGAAAGAACTGTATTGAAGAATTTATGAGCTGTTCTTTTTAATTTTTCTTAGTATATGACGGGCTCGTGCCTTAAATCCAGATGATTGTAAATGTATATCTCTTTCTAAAATCAATACCAATTCTGGATGGATCCAATCGTAGTCCTGACCTAATAGAAATAGAGCGTTCATACAATATGCTTTGGGTGCAATTTTTTGATCACTTATCAGATAATCAAAACACAATTCCACGATCTTTTCCTTATGTGCAGGCATTAAATAATCTTTAGTATGATTGGAATTTTTATGATAATAGGCTTCGATCAAATATTCGCAAATCTTTGCTATTGGTCGCACTGCGGAGTCATAATGAACCGTATGCATTTCAGCAACAAAACGATCTAAATGTGGTAGAATTGAATCTAAGTTTTCCCGTGCTACAAATTCTAATAACCATCCAGCTCGACAAGAGACCTTATCATCCACCTCAAATAAAATATCCAAAACCTGAGGCAGCAGTTGTGGATTATTTATAACCAAATGAGCATATTTTTGACGATTATCTCTAGAGTGGTTTACATAATCCAATTCTTTGTACAATTCTTCAGTAGTCATTTAGATTTTTCATACTTTTAATTCAATAAAATTAAACTAATGAAAATTCTTAAAAAAATAGGACTTATTTTATTGTTAGTATTTGTAGTAGCCCAATTCTTTGGTCCAGAAAAGAATGAAGGCGATATTGCCTCTATTGAAACTTTTTTATTGGAAACTAACCCTCCGGAAAATGTAAAGCTCATTTTAAAAGAAGGATGCTACGATTGCCATAGTGATCATACTCGCTATCCTTGGTACAATAATATTACACCAGTCAATTATTGGTTAGCTGATCATGTGGATCATGGTAAGGGACATTTTAATGTTTCAGAATGGGCCGACTATGAGATGAAAAAAAAGGATCATAAATTGGACGAGTTGATTGAGATGGTAAAAAATAGAAGTATGCCTTTAGAATCCTATACCTGGGGACATCCTGAAGCGAAACTAACAGACGCTCAAATTAATGAAGTGATTGAATGGGCGCAACGCGTTCGTGAGGGTTATAACCTCAATTAAACCAAAATAATTGAATCCTTCAATTCTAATTATTGGTACAGTTTGGCCTGAACCCCGAAGTTCGGCGGCTGGCACCAGAATACTCCAACTCATCAAATTATTTCTTGAACATGGATACCGTGTGCATTTTGCTTCGGCAAGTACACCATCTTCTAATGCCTTTAACTTGAGAGAGATAGGTGTTAATGAGATCAAGATAAAACTCAATGATTCCGCTTTTGATGTATTCATTAAAGATCTCAATCCAACCATGGTATTGTTTGATAGGTTTATGACCGAGGAACAATACGGATGGCGTGTGGCACATTGTTGTCCGAAAGCAGTACGAATACTGGATACAGAAGATCTTCATTTTTTAAGGAAAGCTCGGGAACAAGCGTTTCAAGATAATACAGATGTAAACGACTCTTATCTGTTCAATGATGTAGCAAAACGAGAAATGGCTAGCATTTTTCGCTGTGACCTCAGTTTGATTATATCTCAATTTGAATTGTCATTATTGAAAAATACTTTTAATGTAGATCAAGCACTACTGCATTATTTGCCTTTCTTTTATGATGCTTCCAAGATTGACCAAAAGGCATTACCTCAATTTGCCGAACGTCAAAATTTTGTATCTATTGGAAATTTTTTACACGCCCCAAATGTGGACGCTATTGCATACCTAAAAGAAGTCATTTGGCCTATTATTCATAATAGATTACCAGAAATAGAAATGCACATTTATGGTGCGTATACCACCAATAAAGGATTGAGTCTAAATGACCCAGAAAATGGTTTTTTTATCAAGGGTTTTGCTAGCGATGTTAACGACATCATGAAAACCGCACGTGTATGTTTAGCACCTTTGCGATTTGGTGCCGGACTCAAAGGAAAACTTTTTGATGCCATGTTAAACGGTACACCTTGTGTAACAACCAATATTGGAGCTGAAGGAATATTTGAAGACATGGAACCGAATGGTTTTATAGAAAATGATAATACATTGATAGCAGAAAAAGCCATTTTACTTCATACCAACAAAGCGCTATGGCACAAAAAACAACAAAATGGCTTTGAAGTCATTAAGCAACGATTTGCAAGTTCGTTGTTTGAGGACGAGTTCATTATAAAGATGAAGAACCTAGTATTAGAAATTGATGAACGGCGTCATTCTAATTTTATTGGCCAAATGTTACATTATCACACCTTGCAGAGCACCAAATATTTGAGTAAATGGATCGAAGAAAAGAACAAAAAAACCACCTGATCGGGTGGTTTTCTAATTTTACTTCAGTTCCTAAAATTGATACCGAATACTGAGCGCAATATCAAAATCAAGATCGTCATTATCAAAAGCATCATCGCCAAATCCAATTTCCGGACGCATATCTAGTGACAGTAGCAGTGGAAAATCAAAATTGTACTCAATACCAATATCACCAGCAATTAGAAAGAATGCATCATCCGTACTGCCACCTCCAGGTAGATCAACATTTACATAACCAAAACCACCACCAGCACCTACAAACCAATTGAAATTACCGTCAAATGGAAATACCCATTGATAGAGCCCAACACCTTTGACGCCATCACTTCCATTATTGTCGCGCCAACCAAAATCTACTTCTAAACGGTTATCCATTCCAAGTGCGCGTTGGTAGGAGATCTCAGCACCAAAACCATCACTATCTCCAAGTCTTAAACCAATAGCATTGGGTGAAATACGCTGCGCATGACTTACGGCTGCAAATCCAAGAATAACCAGTGTTAAAACGATTAAATTTTTCATAAATAATATTTAGTTTTTAATTGATGAACATAATTATTGAATTCAATTTACTAACGAAGAAAATCATAATTTATTAATTTTTGAGATGATTTTTTACTTTCGATGAAAGACACAAACCAATCTCCTTACAATTTGCATTATGAGATCTACTTTCGAACTCAAATCCAAGATGCTTATTTGCAAATATAAATTTATAAATGTCATAATACGCGAGTCATTTTTAATTCTGTTTAATTACATTTACTTTAGCATAAAATATTGATATGGCAGGTAATTCCTTTGGAAATGTTTTTAAACTAACTACGTTTGGTGAATCTCATGGCTTGGCAATTGGTGGTGTTATTGATGGATGTCCTGCAGGCGTTCAATTGAACATGGATGCTATTCAAACTGAATTGAATAGAAGAAAACCTGGTCAGTCTGAAATCGTTACACAGCGCAAAGAACCAGATCAAGTTCAATTTCTATCAGGGATATTCGAAGGTGTAACTACTGGTACTCCAATTGGTTTTATAATTGAGAATGCCAATCAAAAATCAAAGGATTATTCGCATATAAAAGATGTGTTTAGACCTAGTCATGCCGATTTCACTTATCAGAAAAAATATGGCATTCGAGACTATCGCGGAGGGGGAAGAAGTTCGGCTAGAGAAACGGCATGTCGTGTTGTAGCAGGTGCTATTGCCAAGCAGCTACTTAATTCGATTAAGGTTTATGCCTATACCTCTTCAGTTGGTGATATTTTTTTAGAAAAATCTTTTTTGGAAATGGATCTTTCTAAAACAGAATCGAACCCTGTTCGTTGTCCAGATGAAGCTACAGCGGATAAGATGATCGCAAAGATAAAGTCTATTAGAAAGGCAGGTGACACCATTGGTGGAACGGTAAGTTGTGTTATCAAGAACGTACCCATTGGATTAGGTGAACCAGTTTTTAATAAGCTACATGCTGAATTAGGAAGAGCTATGCTTTCTATAAATGCCGTCAAGGGATTCGAATATGGCAGTGGTTTTGCAGGTACACAAATGACAGGAAGTCAACATAATGACACCTTCAATGAAGATGGCACCACTGTTACAAATTTGTCTGGCGGTATCCAGGGCGGAATCAGTAACGGTATGGATATCTATTTTAGAGTGGCTTTCAAACCTGTTGCTACCATCATGCAAAAACAAGATACCATTAATAAAAGTGGAGATAAAGTAGAAATGCAAGGTAAAGGGCGTCACGACCCTTGTGTTGTGCCTAGAGCAGTGCCTATCGTAGAGGCAATGGCGGCTTTGGTTCTTGCCGATTTTTACTTACTTAATAAGATTTCAAAAATTTAAGATATATGAAAAAATTGGCCTTACACTGGAAAATATTAATAGGAATGCTGCTAGGTCTGGTATTTGGTTTTGTCATGCTTCAGGTCAGTTGGGGAGCCGGATTTGTAGACGACTGGATTAAACCCCTTGGTACCATTTTCGTGAAGCTTTTAAAATTAATAGCCATTCCACTTATTTTGGCATCTTTAATTAAGGGAATTTCTGACTTAAAGGATATTTCAAAATTTGCCAATATTGGTGTTCGTACAATTTTGATTTACGTAGTCACCACTGTTGTTGCTATTACTATTGGTCTGGCTTTAGTTAATGTCATGCAACCAGGGGATGGAGTTTCGGAAGAAACCATAGCTAAACTTACCAATACATACGCACAAGATTCTGGTGTGCAATCAAAAATATCTGAGGCAACAAATCAGAAAAATAGTGGACCACTTCAATTTTTGGTGGATATGGTACCAGAAAATGCATTTCAGGCCTTGAGCAACAATAAATTGATGTTACAAGTGATCTTTTTTGCCATTTTCCTTGGGATCTCTATGTTACTTATAGGAGAGAAGAGAGCCAAGCCAATGAAGGATTTGTTTGATTCCTTGAATGATATAGTACTAAAGATGGTGGATTTAATAATGCTTACGGCGCCATATGCCGTTTTTGCTTTATTGGCCAGTGTTGTGGTGTCTTCAGGTGATCCTGAACTACTATATGCACTACTTAATTATTCGGTAGTTGTTCTAATTGGTCTCATACTAATGATCGTATTCTATTCCATTGTTGTTGGAACAGTAACCAAGAAAAATCCATTTTGGTTCCTAAAAGAGATAAGTCCGGCCCAATTATTGGCCTTTTCTACTAGTAGTAGTGCCGCAACCCTTCCTGTAACGATGGAGCGTGTAGAAGAACATATAGGTGTGGATAAGGAAGTGTCCAGCTTTGTACTTCCGGTAGGTGCCACTATCAATATGGATGGTACCAGTCTATATCAGGCTGTTGCTGCAGTATTTATTGCTCAGGCTTTGGCTCATGATTTGACTTTGGCCGATCAACTCACCATAGTTTTAACCGCATTACTTGCTTCTATTGGAAGTGCGGCCGTGCCTGGGGCAGGCATGGTGATGTTAGTCATAGTATTGGAATCCATAGGCTTTCCTGCCGACAAATTGGCTATAGGATTAGCTTTAATATTTGCAGTGGATCGACCACTTGATATGTGTAGAACTGTAGTGAATGTGACAGGAGATGCAACGGTATCGATGGTTGTCGCTAAGTCGGTTGGCAAATTAGGCAAGCCTAAGATTAAAGAATGGGACGATCATCTTGATGAAGTCATTTAATTTCAATATTTTTAATGTAATCAACCAAATTTCACAGAGATGAATGTTTGTTTTATAATGTACCCTTGGGAACAGATCGATCCTGAGAATGATACGAGCCTTGCGTTGATAAAGGAATGTGTAAAGCGCGGTCATGGTGTGGCCATGTGCGCTCCTGCAAATTTGACAATAAGAAATAGTGTGACCTGTGCGTTTGTGACTGTTGTAGGAAGGATGGACAAGGTGCCAAATACCTTAAAGGCCTTTTACAATAAAGCAGACCTGAGAGAAGAAATGTTACCACTAGCTGGATTTGATGTGATCTTCTTCAGGGCCAATCCGCCTTTGGATCCTATCATGCTTAACTTCTTGGATTCGGTTAAAGATGATGTCTTTATTGTGAATTCGTTACAAGGTATGCGCGAGGCGAATAACAAATTATACACAGCTGCATTTGGAGACGCCCACAGTAATATAATTCCAGCTACTCATGTCTCAAAAAATAAGAAATATCTCATTGATCAAATAAAGGAATCAAAATCAGATAAAATGATCCTCAAACCATTAAATGGATTTGGTGGTTCAGGCGTTATTCTAATTGAGAAATCAGCCATGAACAATATCAATTCATTACTTGATTTCTACATTACCAATTCAGATGGTTCGTCTAACTATGTGATCCTGCAAGATTATATTGAGGGTGCGGATCAAGGTGATGTTAGGGTTTTATTGCTAAATGGAGAACCTGTAGGAGCTATGAGACGTGTTCCTGGTAGTGGTGATCATCGCTCAAATGTATCAGCTGGTGGAAGTGTGCAAAAACACAGTTTGACCAAAGCAGAAAAAGCACTCGTAAAACAAATAGGTCCAAAGTTGGTCAATGATGGGTTGTTTTTTGTAGGTATAGACGTTATAGGCGGTAAATTAGTGGAGGTCAATGTCATGTCACCAGGAGGAATCACTTATATCAATAAAGTTTACAAGCCGAAAATAAAAGTAGAAGAAAAAGTGATTGACTTTATAGAAAGTAAAGTGCAAGACAAACTTCAAGCTTTCGATCGTCGTGTTCAGCTTCGTAAAACAGTTGAAGACGCCTAATTATGGATTGCACTTGGTCACGAAATGAGCTTATAGCCTATATTTTTTTATTTGCGGCACATTCTGATCTCAAAGAGGATAATCACGAACGCAATTTGATCATTTCAAAAGTTGATATGAATACCTTTCAAAGAATTCATGATGAATTTGACTCAGACAATGACTATCAAAGCTTACAAAAAATTCAGAATTGCTTAAATCATCACCATTTTTCGAGTACAGATATCAATGTATTGATGACAGAGATCAAATCTTTATTTCTCGCTGATGGAAGTTATGATACTATGGAGAAACATATGTATAATTCTTTGGTACAATTATTTAAGTGATGATCAAACTATCCATAGACCAAATTATCGCTAAAATTGAAGCACAGGAGACTTTTCATGCTGTAGCTGATGATTATTCATTTACTTTAAAGATTGATGAATACGTGCATTACATTTGTGGTGCTGTTCATGATGGACATCAGTTTAGAAAAGAGTTGTGGGATAATTGCCTACACTCTGCATATGACAGATGGTACGAAGAAGATCCCGAAACTAAAAATATGGTTTTATCACATCCTATTCTTATTGCTGGATGTGATTCGCGCTTTGAATATGATCTCAATCGACCCCCTGATGAAGCTGTTTTTGAAACCGCCTGGGGGAAGCCACTTTGGAGAGCACCATTGCCTAAAGACCAGCGGCTAAGATCAGTACAAAAGCATTCCAATTTCTATAAAGTGGTGCATGCTTTGGTCCATAAAATTGAATCCCTTTTCGAGATTTGTGTTGTCTATGATATGCATAGTTATAATTGGCAACGTTGGGATAGGGAAGTGCCGACCTGGAATTTGGGTACTTCTAATGTAGATAATTCACGTTTTGGAAAAACAATTGAACTTTGGCGAGACAGCTTAAGCGAGATGAAACTTCCAAGTGACTTGAGATCTACTGCCGACATAAATAATACGTTTTATGGCAATGGGTATTTTTTGAAATTTATTACCAATAATTTTAAAAATACCTTAGTTTTGGCTACAGAAATTGCTAAGGTATATTGTGATGAATATAATCAGATCATTTACCCTGAGGTTGTGGCTGCTGTTGAACAGCAATTACAATCACGCTTAAAATTACACGCTGAATACTTTTATAAAACACATAAATAATAGATGCTAGACGAACATGTGGTGTCTAATCACCAAAGTTTATTTGAAATAGATGCAAATCTTAATCGGTTGGTTAAAAAAATAGAGTTGCTGCCCTATGTAAACCCACTTAATATTGAACAGGAAAAGAAGCATTTTTATTCAGCCAAATACAATTACGAACCTGTTTTTAACTATCGCAAAATAAAATTCAATGGCTATAAGTTGCATCGCTTGTTCTTCTCACAGCGCCTAGAACGCATTGAAGATGAAGATATTAGACAGCTTTATGAGGATATAATATACACCTATTCAGGGTTAATTGAATGTATAGAAACTGTAGGACAGGGAAAGAAATTCTATTATAATAGCTTGAAAAACTTTGGAACTCCTACTGAAAAAGACATTGAAAACGCCAGGTTCATTTTGAGATTTGATGACTCTGAATTTGATGAAGAATTACTCCCTATGTACAATGTGGATGAAGCCGATGCGTATTTTAAGGAGTTTTCAGAACGTTATGATTTTAAATATACCTTAAAGTACTCCAACAATATTTCCGCGGCAGCCATGGTGCTCAATAATTCACAGACACTATTACTTCGCAAAAATCATAAATTCAGTAAAAATCAATTAAAGGTACTTACCAACCATGAAGTAGGTGTTCATATGGTAACTTCATTTAATGCTTTGGAGCAGCCATTGAAGATATTTTTTAATGGAATTCCTAATAATACGGAGACACAGGAAGGTCTTGCCGTATATTCTGAGTATATGTCGGGATGTTTAACATTAAAGCGATTAAAAGAACTGTCGTATAGAGTTATCGCTGTAGATAGCCTTGCAAAAGGATACAATTTTAGTGCAACTTTTGATTTGCTCTTTAACCAATATAAACTACCTAGAGACAAGGCATTTTCAATTACCCAACGTGTTCATAGAGGAGGAGGTTTTACCAAAGACCATGTCTATTTATCGGGATTGATAAAAATCTATAATTATGCACAACAAGGCGGCGATCTTAAGCCATTGCTTGTAGGTAAAATGGCCTTTGAATATCTAAATGTAGTCCAGAAAATGAAAGATATGGGATTAGTTGTTCCTATTACCTATTACACCGATTCATACCTGTCAAATGACAATTCGAACAAAAACTTAGATTTTATTCTTAAAAGTTTAAAATAAAAGCCTCAAGACTATAAACACTTGTCTAACAAACAATTATGAAACTTAAAAAGGCTTAGACTTAACCTTAGTAAGAGCTTACTTCGTTCCTAATTAACTGAAATTAGGGGCAAGCTGACATGAAAAAAGTCTTGAGGCTTAATCAAATAACTTCAATCTTCCACTAAACTATATGCTTTTGTATTACAGAAAAATTAGGATTGAGTAAAATGCCGCACTGGCTGAGTTAAAATGCATGCATGTTTAGTTAGTTGTATTTCATCTATAAAAATTACACTATTTTCTTCTTTAACTTCCAAATAGAGTGGTTTAACGAAATAATTAATGCTATGCGAAGAAGCTTTCTATATTTACCCTTGTAAAAATAAATGTGCTAAAAATATTTAGTTTTTTCGTTAGTTGTTAAAATGTTTAAAACCTTGAGTCCCTTTGCTCAGGGTTTTTTACTTTAAGAATTTCGCTTGTAATTCAGGGGTAGGAATCATGCAGGCATCTTGCTTCCCATACCATGTATATCGATTCCTTGCAACATAGTCATAGATCCAATTTCTTACTATTGAAGGAATGATATAAAACACTGATAATAAGCTTCTTGGAAACCCCAATTTACTGGCAATAGCTAAAGCTGCGGAGGATTTTGACTTTAGTCCATTGGCCGGTGAATAGAGTAGAATGGAATCGGTTTTAGAGGTGTCAATGTTGAAGTTCTCGATAATTGCTTTACCAGCTTCACCTTGCAAAGGAGCGAACATGAATCTATTTTTCTTATCGTGTTTTATGACATACGTAATGCTGGAATTGCACAAATTGCATACCCCATCAAATAATATTAATTCTTTATGTTCAGGAATCGTAACCATTAATTTGAGCTTTCTACCAATTCAAGTTGTTCTACACTCACATTAGTCGTAAAAATACCATAATTCACAACAGCTTTGTTCTTTTCAATTTTGTCAATGCTACCAACTGCTCTGCCGTCTTCAAGGCGAACACGATCACCTACTTTAAAAACAGGTCTTGGTTTTGGTTTTTCTGGAGCTTTTTTCTTGGCAATTTTTTTCTTTTTACGAATGATATCAACCTGCTTTTTTACTTCGAGATTTATGCGTTTCTCTTTGGTTTTCTTAGCCTTTTTCTCTTGAAGTGTCAGTTTAGTTCGCTTAGAATTTTCGATTTGTACAATTTTGAATAATTCTGCCATAAGCTCACGCTTACTTTTGCTATCAAAATATCTTTCGGCTGCGGCATTGACTTTTTGACCTAAGTAGATCAAACGTTGATTGCCATCGTAGAGTTCTTGATAATTTTCTAGTTTACGTTGAATTTTCGCATTTATTTCTTCAAGTTTGTCGGTCTCGGCAATTTTCTTCTGTTCATTAACACGCAACGAACGTTGAGTTTTTTCTAGTTTACTACGCTCTTTTTGTAGTTTAGCAATAGTTCGGTCAAACCTTACTTTGCCACGTTCTATTTTCTTTTTGGCCTTGTTGATCAAACTGAATGGAATCCCATTTTTTTGGGCCACTTCAAAGGTAAAAGAGCTTCCTGCTTGCCCGAGTACTAAAGTGAACAACGGTTGCAGCGTTTTTTCATCAAACAGCATATTAGCATTTTGCATATGCGGCATTTCGTTAGCAAGCAATTTTAAATTGGCATAATGGGTGGTAATTATACCAAAGGCTTCGCGCTGGTAAAACACCTCTAAAAAGGCCTCTGCAAGAGCACCACCAAGCTCAGGATCACTACCAGTACCAAATTCATCGATCAAAAAAAGTGTTTGATTATTACACTTTCTTAAAAAATATTTCATTTGCTTAAGGCGGTAACTATAAGTGCTTAGGTGATTTTCTATAGACTGATTGTCTCCAATATCACTTAAGATACGTTCAAAAACACACATTGTGCTTCGCTCGTGAACAGGTACTAGAAGTCCACTTTGAAGCATGACTTGAAGCAGTCCAATAGTTTTTAGGGTGATGCTTTTACCGCCCGCATTTGGACCCGAAATTACAATTATTCTGTTGTCCTTTGATAGTTTTAATGTTTGTGGAAAAGTGGTTTCGCCTTTTTCTAGATTTGATAGATATAATAAAGGATGGTAGGCGTCAATCAGATCAATTTCCTGGTCTTCAATAATATTTGGCAATACTGCATTTAGAGAACGCGCATATTTGGCTTTAGCATAAGTTAAGTCAATATGAGTTAAATACTCTTGATAATGAGTAATTAAAGCCCTGTGACTTCTAATGACATCAGTAAGTGCTCTTAATATTTTAATAATTTCTTCACGTTCTTCGTAAAGCAAATTATTCAATTCTCGATGAAATTGTAACGTACTTTCGGGTTCTATATAAACGATACTTCCAGTCTTACTCGAACCCAAAATGGCGCCTTTCACCTTGCGACGGTGCATCGCTTTGACAGCGAGTACTCTTTTGTTTTCTATTACAGTTTCTTTTATATCATCAAGGTAATCCAAACCTTTGTAACTGCTGAGTGCTTTTTTAAAACTAGAATTGATCTGTGATTTTAGCTTAGTAATTCCAGATCGAAGTATCTGCAATTCATCACTGGCATCATCTTTTATTTCACCATTTTTATCAATTATTTGTGCAATAGATTTTACGATTTCGTTGGTGTATTCTATTTGAGAGACCTCATGATTTAAAGTGGGATAGTATTCATTAAATTTTTTAAAAAATACGATGTGACTATTTACCGTACTACTGATGGAAGCAATTTTTCTGAAACCTTCAATTTCCAAGTAGTTGTTTTCTATTTGAAGTTGTCTTAGTTCACTACTAATATCATCAAAACCATGATTTGGAATGCGGTTATCATTTTCAAATGAAGCATGGTATTCATTCACTTGGTTCAAGGCATACAGTACATCTTCTTTATTATTAAAAGGTTTAATATGTAATACCTTGTCTTTACCCAAATCAGAAATACAATGTGTCTCTACTTGATTAAGTACAATGTCAAACTCAAGGTCATTAAGGGTATTTTTGTGAATACTTATCATCTGCATTTTAACTAAAGAATCACAAATTTAAGTACTTTTAAGCGTTCAACACATCATTTATTGATTTCTGTACATGAACGTAAAAATTAACGATTCCTGGAAGTGCCATTTGCAATCTGAATTTGAAAAGTCATATTTCAAAAATTTAATTGATTTTGTCCGTAAAGAATATCAACTATACACTTGTTATCCACCTGGGAAGGAAATTTTTGCGGCTTTCGATCATTGTAGTTTTCAAGATGTAAATGTGGTTATCATTGGTCAAGATCCTTATCATGGTATTGGTCAGGCCAATGGCCTGTGTTTTTCAGTTAGAGATGGGGTTCAACATCCTCCTTCATTAATAAATATTTTTAAAGAAATTGAACAAGATTTAGGAAAAGCGTATCCTACTAGTGGCGATTTGGTTTCTTGGGCTAGTCAAGGTGTTTTATTATTAAATGCTACATTAACTGTGCGTGCACATCAAGCTGGAAGTCATCAAAATAAAGGTTGGGAGCAATTTACAGATGCTGTAATAGCCTGTATTAGTGAAAAACGGAATAATGTTATTTTTTTATTGTGGGGAGGTTTTGCAAGGAAAAAACAAAGCCTGATTGATTCGAGAAAACATCACATTTTACAAACAGGTCATCCTTCACCATTAAGTGCGAATAGAGGATATTGGTTTGGAAATAAACACTTCAGCAAAACTAACTACCTGTTGCAGCAAGCTGGGTTGAAACCGATCGAGTGGTAACTTTTGGTGCATGCTTTTTAACTATAAATGGTTTTTCATTTGACTTGGGTTTTACCACTTTATTACAACTAAACTTAAGGAGTAGAAAATTTATAGCAACAAGAATAGAAAGAATAATAGTAATCATATAAATCATACGCGATTCGGGTTTTTGGTTTGTTAATATTACGAAAATAAGAAAAATAATACAAGTCTTTGATTAATAAATAATTAAGTGAAACTTAATATATAAATTACAATAACTTATATTTAAAGGAGTTAGGCTTGATGCGTTAACATTTCATAATTCGCAATATTGTCAATAATATTTATCGCAAATAGCTGATTTTGAACGTTTTTCAATGTTTCTTCTGAAATTTGTTCTTGCGACCATTCGGTTAAACCCAACCATTCCTGTACATCCGTTAATTGTTGATCATACCTGTTGGCAATGGATTTATCTATACTGGGGATTTTCTTGAATTCCCGTGTTGTATTGTTGATAATGTCTAAAATAATAGTTAAGATTGATGCTTCGTTTTTAATAAAATCTTCACGAGCCGCGATAACAAAACATGGCCAAGGCGAAGGACATTCCCCTATGCGCCTGAACACCTTACTATCTACTAAGGGTTTAGTGGTAAATTTTTCCCAAAGAAAATAATCAGCATTACCATTGGTAAGTCCTTCGACCGCACCTTCAAGGTTATTGATAACTTCAAAATGTAGATCGCTTTGCAAATCCCAATTCTTATTTACGGCATTTATATAAGCCATAAGATGTGAGCCGGAACCGTATCGACTTATGGCAGCTCTTGTACCTTTTAGCGAATCAACAGTATTGAAATTGGAATTGTTACTAACATGAATGCCCCAAATTAGCGGTGACTTGACAAAAACCTGTACAATTTTACTGGGATTACCTTCAATAATATCTTTAACGATGCCTTCGGTTAGAATGACAGCCATATCAATATCCTTATTTCTAAGAGCCTTGCACATTTCACCAGTGCCACCATAATAATCTTTCCAACGTAAATTGATACCATTCTGCTTATAGGTACCATCACGAAGTGTTAAGTACCAAGCAAGGTTGAAATGTTCAGGTACACCGCCTATGTTGACTGTTTTCATGATTTAATTTATCATCTTGTTCAAAGTATATTGAATCAAGCGTTCAACAGTATCGCCTGGATCTTCACTAAACGTTCCATTGGCGCGATTCGCAATAATTGCATTTAAAGAAAGTGCATTATGACCTAGCAGTTTAGACATGCCATAGATTACTGAAGTTTCCATTTCCAAATTGGTTATACGATGACCTTCAAAATTAAAACTGTCAATTTTTGAATTCAAAGTGTTGTCTTCTAATGCTAATCGCAACACTCTCCCTTGTGGGCCATAAAAGCCTCCAGCTGTAGCAGTGATGCCTTTTTTAGTCAAGTCGCTTTCAAATTGGGATTCTAATACACTACTGTTATTGAATACCATGGGTTTGGCCTTTTTAGAATTCCAATGCGTATGCGCGATAAATGCATCCTCAATTTCAGGATTTGTAATATGATCTACTTCATAAAAATGAAGCATTCCATTAAGATCCAATCCATGTGTGCTGAGCACGAAATGATCTACAGGAATATCAGGCTGTAGGGATCCTGAAGTGCCTACTCTTACGATATTAAGAGAGCAGTGTTCGTCTCTGGGTAATCGCGTTTCAAGATCGATGTTCACCAATGCATCCAATTCATTCATAACAATATCAATGTTATCAGGACCGATTCCTGTTGAAATGACACTAATTTGTTTTCCTTTATAAGTCCCAGTTTGAGTTTTGAATTCTCTCTTTTGTGTTTCAAAAGTAATGGCATCAAAATACTTTGTGATCTTGTTCACACGATCCTGATCACCAACAAAAATGACATCGTTAGCTATATGTTCAGGTTTTAAATTGAGATGGTAAATACTGCCGTCTGGATTAAGAATAAGTTCAGATTCTTTAATAGGCATTAATCATGGTTTTAATAAGTTTATTTTGTTTTTTATTGAAGAGGTAGTTTAGGCGTCTAACTCCTCCATACATAAGGTTGTTCCCAATTTCTTTAGAAAAATTATGTTGTCCTAGTAAGGCTTCATGACCTTTACGATTGAGTACGAGCTGACCCTTTTGCTTTGAAAAGAATATAGATAGTTTAGAGATCATGCGTTCAATTTGTAGGTCGCCGTAACCGTAATATCCTTGATAATTCAATACATATCCCAAGAGATGGTTTTTAGATTTTATCACATTCAATTTTATAGTTTCTAAAATATGCTGTTCTAATCGGCTAAGGCCACTTTTGCTGTCAGGGAAGCGTTTTAGATGCGCTTTTAAACAACTGTTTAAATACATAAAAGAGGAGGTCCTAACTATAAAAGGTTTGATCAGATTGTGATTTTTACCACAATAGAGTTCCCAAATCATACTGGCTAAATCAACATCATCATTGGATAATCTTATTTTACGCTTATAGTGCGTGAATAATTGATCAGGGCTTAATTCAGCCAATCCTTTAAAATCAGATTCTCCTTTTATGCGTCCACTACAAACCAAATATAATGGCAGTTTTACTTTTTTTCGTTGTAAATGGCTAATAATGGCAATGAGATTGATGTGACAAAACAGGTCGTATTCAAACCATAGGACAATTTCATTGTAAGCATTAGTATTATTAAGCTTTTCCAATTCTTGTTTGAATTCATTCTCATCAATTTCAATATTGTATTCCTTTAGTAAAAACGATTTCCTAGTCTCAATAAACTCAGTTGAATCAATACGATGCTTAGTTGGACCTTCACACAGCATTTCTTGCCAAGTCAAGAATTCTCCCATAAAATCAAGTTCTTTGAGATATTCAGTTAAACTTGAACCATTGGTAATATGTAATGTAGTTGCTTTCACTTAACCACCAACCCGTTTTGTATTAAAGCCCTTACTGCTGAGGTAAGCCATGATTTTTTCGCGGTAATCACCTTGAATTATTATTTTTTCTTCTTTAAAACTTCCGCCCACACCTAAATGCACTTTGAGCTCCTTAGTTAGAGTTTTAAAGTCTTCTTTAGAACCATTATACCCTTCTAAAATAGTGATGGGTTTACCTTTTCTTTTTTCGTATTTGCAAATAATTGGATCGTCTTGAAGCCAAATATTGGATTCTTCAGCCAAATCATTTGCTGAAGAACTTTCCTTATGTTCTGGAAAGAGATGTTTAAGCTGCTCGCGTAGATCCATTATTTTTTGATCAAGCCTAGTTCAACTAGACGTTCGTTTAAAAATTCACCTGCAGTGATATCATCGAACTGCTTAGGATTATCTTGATCAATACAACTTTCAAGTACGTTTAATTTCATATGACTTACTGGGTGCATAAAAAACGGTATTGAAAAACGTGATGTTCCCCAAAGTTCACGAGGTGGATTTATAACACGATGAATCGTAGATTTCAATCTATTGTTACTGTGACGTGACAGCATATCACCAACATTGATCATGAGTTCATCTGGTTCAGCAATGGCATCAATCCATTCACCTTCGTGATTTTGTACCTGAAGACCTCTGCCTTGAGCTCCCATCAACAAGGTGATCAGGTTTATGTCACCATGAGCAGCAGCTCTAACCGCATTCTTGGGCTCTGCGGTGATAGGTGGATAATGAATAGGCCTTAGAATACTGTTGCCATTATAGATATATTCATCGAAATAGGTTTCACTAAGATTAAGATGAAGAGCCAAGGCACGTAACACATATTTTGCGGTTTTTTCAAGCATTCTATATGTTTCTTTACCTACTGAATTAAACTCCGGTAATTCTTCAACTTCAACATTATCAGGATATTCTTCTTTTAGAACTGGATCATTTTCAACATATTGTCCGAAATGCCAAAATTCCTTTAGATCACCTTCTTTTTTACCTTTCGCACTTTCTTTACCAAAGGAGACATAACCACGCTGACCGCCAATTCCAGGGATTTCATATTTGCGTTTCACTTCAACAGGTAAAGCGAAGAATTTTCTTATTTCTGAATACAATTTTTCCACTAGCGATTCATCCAAGAAATGTCCTTTTAAAGCTACAAAACCTATGTTTTCGTAGGCGCTTCCAATGTCGCTAATGAAATTCTGCTTTTTTGAAGGATCTTCAGATAGAAAGTCTCTAAGATCAACACTAGGAATTCTATTCATTGTTATTCTATTTTAAGAAGTAGAAATACAAAGATATATAAAAACCGTTCGAATTGCGGTTTTGGGTGATTTCAATATATATTTTTGCTACTTTTGATATACCAAAACATGAACATGAGCGCATCGCAGTTAACTTCGCCTAAGATTGTATACGATAAAAAGAATCTGGATAACAAATCCTTGCTTTTACTGTATAAAAACATGTTAAAACCGAGAATGATAGAAGAAAAGATGCTCATTCTCCTTCGTCAAGGGAAAATTTCTAAGTGGTTTAGTGGAATTGGCCAAGAGGCCATTTCAGTTGGTGTAACAATGGCAATGAAAAAGGATGAATATATCTTGCCCATGCATCGTAATCTTGGTGTATTCACTACAAGAGAAATACCGTTAAATAGACTATTTGGTCAATGGCAAGGTAAAGCCAGTGGATTTACTAAGGGAAGAGATCGTTCTTTTCACTTTGGAACACAAGAGTACAAAATAGTAGGCATGATTTCGCACCTTGGACCACAACTAGGCGTAGCTGATGGTATTGCCTTAGCAAATCTATTAAAGGATAACCGCCAAGCAACGACCGTTTTTACAGGTGAAGGTGGTACAAGTGAAGGCGATTTTCATGAAGCCTTGAACGTTGCGGCGGTATGGCAGTTACCCGTTATTTTTTGTATTGAGAATAATGGTTATGGTCTCTCAACACCAACAAATGAGCAGTACCGATGTAAGCATTTGGCTGATAAAGGCAAAGGTTACGGCATCGAATCGTTTATAATTGATGGTAACAATATATTAGAAGTCTATACCAAAGTTTCAAAACTTGCCGAAAGTATTAGAAAACGACCACGCCCTTTGTTGCTAGAATTCCAAACTTTTAGAATGCGTGGACATGAAGAGGCTAGTGGGACCAAATATGTTCCAAAAAAGCTAATGGAAGAATGGGCTCAAAAAGATCCAATAGCCAACTTCAAGTTGTTTCTTGAAAATGAAGGTATTTTAACTGAAGCCCAGGAACTCAAGATCACACAGGCAATTACCGATGAAATTAATGAAAATCTTCAAAAAGCATTTGATGAAGAACTAATCACTCCCGATTTAACTAAAGAATTAAATGATGTATACAAACCTTTTGATTATAAAGAAGTTAAACCAAAAGGAAATTCAGAAGAAATACGATTTGTTGATGCTATTTCTGATGGGTTGAGACAATCCATGACCAAACATAAGGATCTGGTATTGATGGGTCAGGACATTGCCGAATATGGCGGTGTTTTCAAGATCACTGAAGGCTTTGTCAAACAGTTTGGTAAAGAACGAGTGAGGAATACACCCATTTGTGAATCTTCAATAATTGAGGCTGGTATGGGATTGTCCATCGCCGGAATGAAAAGTGTTGTGGAAATGCAGTTTTCTGATTTTGTGACTTCAGGTTTTAATCCAGTTGTGAATTATTTGGCTAAAGTGCATTACCGTTGGAATCAAAATGCTGATATCGTTTTACGTATGCCCTGTGGCGCTGGTGTTGCTGCTGGGCCTTTTCATTCTCAAACCAATGAAGCCTGGTTTACTAAAACTCCAGGATTGAAAGTAGTTTACCCTGCTTTCCCATATGATGCTAAAGGATTATTGGCGAATGCGATCAATGATCCTAATCCTGTACTTTTCTTTGAGCATAAAGCGCTCTACAGAAGTATTAGGCAAGAAGTACCAATAGACTATTACACTATACCATTTGGTCAGGCTTCACTTATTAGGGAAGGGGAAACCATTTCAATTATAACCTACGGAGCAGGTGTTCATTGGACGTTGGATGTACTTAAAGAACATCAAGACTTATCAGCTGACGTCATTGATCTTCGAACTTTGCAGCCTTTGGATACAGATACTATTTTCAATTCGGTTAAAAAAACAGGTAAAGTCATTCTATTGCAGGAGGATAGTCTTTTTGGAGGTATCGCAAGTGATATCTCGGCTTTGATCATGGAGAATTGTTTCGAGTACCTTGACGCACCAGTACAAAGGGTTGCCAGCTTGGAGACACCGATTCCTTTTATAAATCAACTTGAAGATCAATATCTTCCAAAACAGCGCTTCAAGGAAGCCCTTACTAAATTACTTGCCTATTAGTTGTAACATCGAGTCCCTCTTAGAGACTTTTAATATGTATTATTAGGATAAATGCAGAAACTAAAAGCGGCCAATTTATATAGAAGTGAACTCATTGCGGTTAGTGGGAAATTAGTTGAACGTTATAACCAATGTTTGGAAACATTAGGATTTAAACCCACAAAACTTAAATCGTTTTCTATTGATGGTATTGGTTGGAGCCCTGAGATTGCCGAAGAGAAAAAGGATGTTAATTATTTAAACCATGGCGATGCCAATCCTCATGGTATCATTATATCACCTCAGCAAAAAGGAAAGCCTGTTTACGTTCCCTATCATTCGTTTGACCGCGAAATGATGAAATTCGTGTTTAAAACTTACAGTCAACAAATTAATGATATCACAAGAGATTGTGCTCTTTGTTTACATTTTGATCAAAATATTGACGCTTTTTATGAACCCCTCGACATATTGAAATACGATCATGTCGAAATTCGTTTCAGGTTGATCAATAACCTTGACAAGATTCAAAAACAACAACAAGATCTAATTGCGACTTTTATTGAGGGCAACAACTTTATTGACGAAGATTTACATACTAGGATCTTAGCTTCGGCAAAGGAGCATGGTGATTTACGGCATAGAGAATTACTTTTAGAGTCATTAAATTACAAAGTTGAATCTTTTTATTCTCGGGCATATAATGGCGTATACGTGTTACGAGACTTTATTTCACCAATTGTAGTTTTCGAGGATGAAAAGGTCTATAAGCAGGCCATAAAAGATACTGTCCATGATGTGCTTATTTATCACATATCACACCCAGAGTTAATTTCCAAATTGCGTGATCATTTAATTATTGAATGTGATCTCGAAAAAGTGGTTAACACCAAGCGCTATGAACGTATAAAAAAATGTATGTTTCATAATGTCTTGACGGAAGCCCAACATCCTATTCGAGATATTCTTAACGATAAAATCTTATTTAAAAGCTACTTAAATAGAATCGATGCAAAGGCCTTAAAGATGGTTAATGGTGTAGAAATATATCTTGAGCGTTTGGAACGCAGTAATGCTTATAAAATTCAAGATCTGGTAGAAGATAGTTTTTATCATGCCTTGCACCAACCTCACTCTTCATTAGATGCCCTTCAACAGGATTTGGTATGGAAACTTCTAATAAATGCCGCACCAATCGATGTATTGTTTATGTACTGGTATGATAAGCAAGAATTTTATAAGCGATATGAGACTTGGAACGATTCGTATAAAGATTGGGTTATTGAGACCATTCGTAACAATATTTGACATTTTTAGACTAATTTTATAGAGACACCATATGGTGTTCATAAATCAATCAGTATGACTATAGAATTAATTGTATTTGTTGCCTCGATATTATTTGGCATTTTGCTTTACTGGCGAGAATCTAATGGTAATGGATTGTATCGATTTGTAAATAAAATTTTGAATTCCAAAGAGTTACAAATGAAACCAGAAGATAAAACAGGGTTTGTCTACAAACAAAAATTTTTGTTACGTTTTGTTTACATAGCCTTTTTGTTTCTCATTGTATCAATAATTGTACAATTTTTAACGCCTATTAATCCTTTTGGTAGCTATGATGGGATCTCCATGTTTGCGTCAACCATAGTAGGGACATTAATTGGGACCTACGTTGCTAATTTTATACTTAAATCTGGAAAAGTTATCGAGGAAAAAAGTGACACTCTTGAAGATAAAGTTAGTGATGTATTAAAAAAAGGCAAAGATTATTTGGATGATCTAGGAAAAAAAAATGAACCAAATACAACTGTGGTTGAGGATGCTGAGATTGCTTCATCTGATGATGAGAAAGATGGTAAAAGTGCAAGAGAAAGATTAAAAGATAAAGGATTCTTAAAATAATATGATAAAGAGATATTGGCAAAAAGGTCGTCGACAAAAGACCATAGTAATAATTGTTGGACTAGTTTTATTACTCACCCTTTTCCTTACTCGGGATGATTACCAGCCTGCGTTGTTATTTTTACGTAAATACTGCTTTATCATTTTATTATGTGGCTTGGTACTATACCTTGGATTGAGAAAATTCAGAAAATCTCCCAGTACAGGCAAGCGCCTTGGTATTTTAGGTCTACTTATTGTATTTTTTGGATTACTATATTTTATTGGCTGGTATTTTGGAATGTATGATTACATGAAGGCTTATAATGTTTACAATGATCTCAATAAAGTAGAGATCCATGAGTTACCTTTAACTCAAAATGAACGCATACAACCTTTACGTAATATATTTTCGATGGCTAACGAGTCTGTTGGTGAGACCAAGGATGTTACGCTTCCACATTTAGTTCGAGTAGATGGCGAGAATAAATGGACGATGGCAATTCAACCTTCCGAAAAATATTTTATGCAGCGGCTAAGCGATAATATTGAAGAAGTATTCTCAGTATCTAGTACATCACCATTTCCTCGTTTTTCAAATGAAAATAGAATATCAGCTACCTTTTCTATAGGTGAGTCATTAATGTTTAGTCGAGACACCTATAATGCGGTTGTACAGCGATTTAGTATTGGGAAATTGTTCAATTATGAACCGGGAGATGTATTTTTCATGAAGAATGATGAAGGTGAATGGGTAGAAGTGGTAAGTCTCACAAGATGGAAAGGGTTCTTTTTTCCTTACCCAACGTTTGCAGGTGTTATGATTATAAAAAATGGAGAGCATGATTTTATGGACTATTTGGAACGCTTGTTTATTGGTAAAGGTACTTTCATCAGGCCTGAAGACATGAAAAACTATGCATTTCTACAGGGTCAAAATACCTTATCTGAAAAGGTATCACGATTGCAAGCCGAATCTCTTAAGTTCTTAGGTGGGTTCAGTGATCCACTACCTTGGAATATGGAAACCGCTGTAAAAATCCCAGATTTACCTGATGATCAAAACCAGCAACCATTTGTTACCGATTTCAATTTTGATGGGACTTCTATAGATGCCTATAATGGTCTATATCATTGGTTTGGATTAGAACCAGTAGGTGATGAACGCACCAGTTTAAGCTTTAGTGTTTTGGTTCCAGCCGATGGTACAAACACCTTGTACTATTTCGATCATGCAGCAAAAAAACAAGGATATGCGGGTGTTTCGGCCATGCCTTTGAAAGTCATTGAATCGCGCAAAGAGTTTGATTGGTCGGTGAACAAACCCGTTGAATTTAGACCATACATAAAAGATATTGCAGGACGTAAACGTATGTTTTTTTTAGGGACAGTTTCGGCTGTAAGGGCAGAAGCGGCAGGACAATTTGATGGTTCGGCCACACCTGATTTGGCCTTGGTTGATAGCGAGTATCGTGATGTGGTATGGATTGATGTGAAACATCCTAGTCAGTGGGACGAAACGGTTTACCAACAACTTAATGAAGCTTGGAGGGCAAGTGAAGGAATTGACCATTACTATGTAGATGCCACCGAAGGCTTAGATGGATCAGAAAAACTACAGGATTCGTTAAATAGAATTCCTAAAGTCAATAAAAATCAGGAAGCTATTGAAGCGCTTCAACGGCAAATAGACTCATTAAAAGCTATTGATGATTAATTTTATTTTGTTGTAGCTCTAATAAAATCGGTGACTAAATAAACGAGTAATTTCCAAACCTGACCTGAATATTCTGCAGGCGCTAGTTTAGGCGCTGCCTCACATAGGTGAAGGTATATTGCATTTTTATGGGATGCCATAGTGTGCAAAAAGTGCCTGGCTTGAATCACTGATACGCCTGATGGCGTCATAGCACTACTCGGGATCGATTGTATGGCGTCACAGTCCAATTCAATACCAAAATTGTCATTACGCACAAAATTTAGTGCACGCTTTAATTCAACTTCATAATCTAGCTCACGGCGTACAAAAATGGATTCGAAGGTATTGTAATCAATTTGATGAGACATGGAATCCATTTTATTCAAAATGCTCTGCGAAGTGTAATTCTCATGTATGCCAAATACAAAATATTTGTCTAAAAAACCTTCTGAAAGTGCATAGGTGAATCCATTTCCGCTATGTCTGCCTTCTTGAGCGCGTAAATCGGTATGTGCATCTAGATTAATGGCATTGACTTTTTTATCAAGGGCTCGAGCGCTGCCTTTAATATTACCAAAAGCGTTGTTATGTCCTCCACCTATTATTATAGGTTTTTTCCCAGCACTTACAATATCATATACTATTTGGGATACATGACTATCAATTTCCGATGTTATGGTTCTAGTCTTTTCTATATGATTTGAATTAGCACTATTAGAGGCAATCAAAGCAAGTTCCTCTGTGAAGTCTAAATGACCTAAAATGGCAACTTTACCCGGATTTGTGAATCTGTTAGATTGTATGTTTAACAAAAATTTAATGAAACCGCTCCAAGTATCGTAAGCTCCTGATATTCCGTGATTTGCAATAACTCCAATGTCTTCAGGAATGCCAAAAATAACATGATCGACATCTAATTTTTGCAACTGCTCGTATATAGGTTGAGTGTTGGTTAAAACTTGAATGTGTTCACCAAATTTTGTTTCACCTTCACGATATGAAATGAGCTGATCACGATCGGCATTTGAGAAAAGAATAAGTTTGTTCATAAAATAATTCACATCATCAAAAGACTAAAATACAATTAATTATAATTGCATTTTTAGAATAATAAGTAAATAAAAACGTTAAAACAGAAACTAAATTAACAATAATGGAAAACAAAACAGAAAGTACAAACAGAGGTTTAAAAGTAGGTCTTATTATAGCTACAGTTCTACTTTTAGGAACAGCATTTTATACGTTCAAATTGTATAATGATAGCAATGAAGCCTATCAGCAATTAACCGAAGAAAAAGCCCTAGTGCTTAAGGATCTGAACAATATGGCCGAGCAATATGATGTGGCAATTAACGACAACAAAGTGGCTAATGAAAAATTGGTTGAAGCACGTGAGCGCATTAATGGACTAATTGATTCTCTAAAAACTTCAGAAACCAATGTGAGAAGCTTGTGGCGCTATAAAAAGAAATACATGGCATTACAAGAAGAAATGGATGTTTTATTAGCTGAGAATGACTCCTTAAAGGTTGAAAATAAATTATTAGCGACTTCATTAGATAGTACGCGTGTTCAATTAGAAGAAAATGCGATGTTTACAGATTCGTTATTAGTACAAAACACCGAATTGGCTGAGATTGTTGAAGAAGCAGCAGTACTTTCAACTGTGAATTTAATGGGAGAAGGTGTCATTGTAAGAAGCTCTGGAAAAATGATCCCTACTGAGCGCGCAAGACGTTCAGATAAACTAAGAGTTTGCTATACTGTACCTAGAAATTCATTAGTTGGAAATGGCGATAAAGAATTGTTCATTCAAGTATTAGACCCCAGTGATAATGTAATGGGATTGAACCATCAAATCGAATTTGAAGAGCAGGTATTAAATTATAGCTTGGTGAGTAAATTCAACTATGAAAGTGCGAATTTAGACGTATGTGAGTTCATAGATGGTGAAGATTTTGAGCGTGGAAGATATATTGTTAATGTATTTAATAAATCAAATTTAGTATCAACAACTGAGTTTGAATTAAAATAATAACGCGATGAATTGATTGATAGTGTCGATTAATTCAAAGTAGTTTTTTGGTTGGTTAGTAGTAAAAAATCCTCAGATTATTTCTGAGGATTTTTTTATTGTATTTGTCCATGCAAGATCACTTTTTCAATATGATCTTCGCCAAAGGCATACGGTAAATAGCCATAGCTTGGAACCGCCTTAGTGATCATGATATTGGCCTTTTTACCTTTGGTAATGCTACCGTAGGATTTTTGAATTCCCATTGCATATGCACCATTTATTGTAGCGGCATTAATAGCTTCTTCAGGTGTCATTTTCATTTTTATACACGCTGTGCTAACAACAAAATTCATATTTCCACTAGGTGCTGAACCTGGATTGTAATCACTCGCCAAGGCAACCGGTAAATTGGCCTGGATTAGGCGTCTCGCAGGAGTGTAAGGTATACCAAGAAAATAAGAACATCCTGGTAAGGCAACTGGCATCGTAGTACTATCTTGTAAGGCCGTAATATCAGCTTCATTGAGCTCTTCTAGATGGTCTACTGATAATGCATTATATTTCACTCCTAGTGCCACACCGCCAAAAGCATTGAATTGATTCACGTGAATTTTAGGACGCAGTTTATTAGCGAGTCCAGCTTCTAACAGGCGTTCTGTATCCTGCAAGGAGAAATAACCCTTTTCACAAAACACATCCATATATTGCGCAAGCTCCTCTTGAACCACTTGCGGTAACATTTCATTGATTATCATATCAATATAAGCGGACACATTATTTTTATAATTTTGAGGAATAGCATGAGCACCTAAAAACGTAGCTCTAACTTTTATTGGAGATTCTTTTTTGATCCTTTTGATCACGCGCAGCATCTTTAATTCGGAGTCCAAAGTAAGGCCATATCCTGATTTGATCTCTATGGCTCCTGTGCCTTGTTGTATGACTTGATCTATGCGTTTTATAGATTGTTCAAACAAGTCTTCCTCACTTGTGTTTTGTAATTTTTCAGCAGAATTCAAGATTCCACCACCGCGGTCGGCGATCTCTTCATAACTTAAGCCATTGATGCGGTCTACAAATTCCTGTTCTCTATTGCCGGCATAAACTATATGAGTATGACTGTCACACCAGGTTGGTAGTACTAATTTACCATCGGCATCGATTATCTTATCGGCCTGAATATCTTGACAATCAGACATTTTGCCATAATCGGTAATGGTATCATCTTCAATTAACAAAAAAGCATTTGAAATACTTGGTAGATGATTCATATTGGAGCCTGCAACAAACTCAATTGGTGTATCTCTTACCTGCAATAATTCTTTGATATTTTGGATAAGTATTGTCATGCTATTGGCGATGATGCACTTTGAATGCAGTAAATGTATGAAAATTAATAGATCAATTTAGTAGAGAAAGAGTATCTTTATCCTGTAATTAATTATTAGCTATTTATGGATCCTGTTTATTCATTCATAAAGAAATTTAGTGATCTACCAGACGAATCTATTGAACGATTAAAGTCTATTGCAACCTATAAAAAATATCCGGCCAAATATTTAGTATCCACATGTGGAATTGTTCCAGAGCATATTTATTTTATAGTTGAAGGTGTTCTTCGGGCTTATATTAGACAGGAATCTGGGAAAGAATATAATAAAAGAATCTATACTCCGGTATCATTTGCAGGGCCGTTAACTTCTATTTTGGAAAACCAACCATCTCATATCTGTTTTGAAACCTTAACAGAGTGCAAACTTTATGAAATACATTTTGAGACCTTTAAAGAATTGTGTAGAGAAGATTTTAATATTGGCAAATTATATGTAAAGGCCTTAGAATATGTTTTTATAAAATATGAAGAACGCAATTTGGATCTTATGATATTAGATGCCAAGGCTAGATATTTAAAACTTATTAAACAGATTCCTAATATTGAAAGTCTTATTCCGCAATATCAAATTGCTGCATACTTAGGAATTTCGGCGGTTCAATTAAGTAGAATTAGACGGCGTTTACAAGAAACAGCTCTTTATTAACATATGTTAATGCACAATAAATAATGAAAGAATATATTAGCGGTATCATTTTCGTAACACCCTAATGATTAATAGCTAACAAAACGAAAAGAGCAGCTTTATAAAGTTGCTCTTTTTGTGTTTTTAAGGAAATGTTTATTCCTGTTTCACAACTTTAAAGGTATTTATAAACCCTTCTATAGAGAGAAAATATACTCCCGCAGTCAATGCTGGAATATCTAATCTGTCATTTGGTTGTAGTTCTGTATTGAGTATTTGCTTTCTTAATATATCGGTTAAGGTCATAACCTTATTGTCTACAAGTCCTTCAACAATAACGTAGTCCTGAGTTGGATTAGGAAAGATCTTCAATTCATTAATAGATGCATCTGGAGTACTAAGTGTTTCCAAAATATTTTCATACTAATCCAGGGTATGACTAAACCACCCCACCGAAGCAATGTCTTTATCAACATCGCCATCAAGGTCATTAATGGTTAAAGCAAATAACTAGTAATTATGATTGGGAATTAAAGCTTCCATGTTAAACCTAACTAGATCCGAACTTTCAAACCAGATCAACCTATCATCAATAGTTCCACTATCAGTGAGTACTACATCATTGTAAGTGTCATTGTCCATTTGGTAACTAATTTATTTTAAGCCACCTACCATATCTTCTGGTTTCACCCACTGGTCATATTCTTCGGCTGTAACGTATCCTAAATTAATAGCTTCTTCACGTAATGTGGTGCCATTTTTATGGGCCGTATTTGCAATTTCAGCAGCCTTATAATACCCTATTTTGGTGTTCAAGGCAGTGACCAGCATTAAAGAATTATTTAGCAGTCGTTCAATGACGGGTTTATTAGGTTCAATACCCCGAGCACAATTCTCATCAAAACTTTTACAGGCATCACCCAATAATTGAGCAGATGATAATATATTGGCTGCCATCATAGGTTTGAACACATTTAGTTCATAATGTCCTTGTGCGCCACCAACGGTTATAGCCACATCATTACCCATAACCTGAGCACAAACCATGGTTAAGGCCTCACATTGTGTTGGGTTGACTTTTCCTGGCATGATAGAACTGCCTGGCTCATTAGCCGGAATTAGAATTTCTCCTATCCCTGAACGCGGGCCTGAAGCCATCATTCTAATGTCGTTGGCGATCTTATTGAGAGACACTGCGAGTTGTTTAAGCGCGTTATGACTTTCAACAATGGCATCATGTGCTGCTAAAGCCTCAAACTTGTTTTCGGCCGTGATAAATGGTAATTTGGTGAATTCAGCGATAAATTCCGAAACACGAACAGCATAACCTTTAGGGGTATTTAGGCCTGTTCCAACAGCAGTTCCGCCCAAGGCCAACTGTGCCAAATGAGGCAAGCTATTCTCAAGTGCTTTCAAACCATGATCCAATTGTGAGACATAGCCTGAAAATTCTTGACCCAAAGTCAAGGGCGTGGCGTCCATTAAGTGTGTTCTGCCAATCTTAACACAGGTTCTGAATTCTAAAGACTTATTATGTAAAGTGTTGCGTAATTGCGTGATGTTTGGAATGGTATTTTCAACTATCTTTTTATAAGCTGCGATATGCATTCCAGTAGGGAAGGTGTCGTTAGACGACTGACTTTTATTCACGTCGTCATTAGGTTGTATTGTTTTTTCACCTTCGCCTATTATATGTCCTGCAAGTTGATGCGCCCGATTGGCGATCACTTCATTAACGTTCATATTGCTTTGTGTGCCCGATCCTGTTTGCCAAATTACTAGAGGAAATTGATCGTCATGTTGACCATCCAAGATCTCGTCGCACACTTGAGAAATCAGATCGCGTTTTTCAATTGGTAGCACGCCTAATTCACAATTGGTAAAAGCAGCTGCTTTTTTGAGATACGCAAAACCGTAAACAATCTCTATTGGCATAGAGGCAGGTGCTCCTATTTTAAAGTTATTTCGTGACCGTTCCGTTTGTGCACCCCATAGTTTATCGGCAGGTACTTTGACCTCACCCATGGTATCTTTTTCTATTCTAAAGCTCATAAAAAGTGATATTAATCAATAGGTGCAAAATTACGATTTTGATGAGGAATTAACGGTTGGTTAATAGGAATATTTAAACAGAACAATGTTGATAAAACTGAGAAATACGTTTTATTAAAACCCTGTTAATAAATCGTAACATGAATATTGTAAAACACAATTGCTTGATGTATCTTTGTGCCAACATTAAAACTCATCACAATGTTTGAATTTGATCAGTATTTAGGATTTTTAGCATTTTTAACCATTTTAACTATTGGTTTTTGGTTAATGATTTTTTTATTGCTATTTGTTATTCCATATTGGATTGGTGGGGCAGCGCTTGAACGCTATAAGGAAAAACGTGCTGAAAAGAAAGCAGAACGTGAGGCATTGAACGGTTAATTTATAACTCCACATAAAATAAAAGGCTACCTTGAGGTAGCCTTTTTTAATTATCTATTTATCTTGGTTATTAAGGTTGCCCTTCAAATTCGAGATCACCATCGCCTTGATTACCACCTCTTCCATTACGTTCTCTTTGTTTTTTCTGATTGAAACGATAGGTCAACGATAGGTTAAATGTACGTTCCCGCCACTGAAATTCATTTACGCCTTGAAAAGTAGGAGTGAAGGAATCGCTAATTCGCTTTCGTGAATTAAAAACATCACTAATTCTAAAAGCGAGTGAGGCCTTTTCATCAAATAGGTCTCTACTAAAGGCAAAATCCAATGAGAATATTCCTTGATTTTTACTTTGCGCTGTTTCACTGGGACCACGATAAAACATTCGTGTTTGCCAATCTATTTCACCTGGAAGTGTATACTTGGCGTTTAAACGTGCAAACCAGCTCAAGTTCTCAGCATCAAAATTTTGATCTTCAAAATCACCTCTTGTTATGGACTGGAACAAATTGAAGTTAGCGTTGAGATTGAATTTTCTACTTGGTCTGTAGGTCACGGTGATTTCACCTCCATAACGATCATTAGTTGCTAAGTTTATAGGCGTTCGTTTTATCACAGGTACTTCTATACCACCAACCTCAACCGTTTCGCCTGTATCTAGGCTAACAAAGCTAAATACATCGGTTGCATGTTGATAGTAAACAGATC
>CAYZKX010000003.1:25922-31211 GCA_964479055.1 uncultured Flavobacteriaceae bacterium | reverse complement strand
ATCATCATATAGCGGAACCGTTTTATCTCCGGCCACCTCCTTCATATATTCAAGACTCCATTTGGAATAGGCTGGCCAATCTTCAATAAAATGTTCAATAACCACAGGTTTTTGCGGTTTGAAGTAATTTTTAATAAAGTCCTCTTTGGTTATGGTTTCAACGCGAGGAATAGATTGAAGATTCAATTTCAAGACGTTGTATAATTATGATGCGCAAAGTTAATAAAACGTTATTAATATTAAATAAGCTTTAGTAATGTTGTAAAAATATTATTTAGAATGAATACTTTACTTCAGCTAATACATTGCCTTTAGGCATAGGTACCATGTTGGTTTCCGAATATTCTTCATTAAAGATGTTATTAGCAATAATGGAGACTGTAAATGATTTTAATAGGAGCGAAGCCTTGATATCGACCACACTATATGAATCACCCGAGGTTCTTTCGGCAAATCTATAAACAATACTTTGTCGTAAATTATTAAAGAACTGCGAGTCAAAGGTTGTAATAAATTGATGCTTGAGAGAATTGATCGAATAGCGTGAAAAATTGACTTCCAATGCATCCAGATCTTCGTTGAGGTAAGCATAACTCAAATTGAGATTTTGATTGAAATCAAACCAATCGAAACCGTAATTGGCCGAGGCTTCAACACCAAATGAATTCAAGCTTTGTATATTAGTGGCCTGCCATAGATCATCTTCATTTTCTTTGACATAATCTATAATATTGTCAGAATTTCTATTGAATACCACCAAAGTAGTTGAAAAACCATTGGCATTGTATTTAATTCCTGCTTCGGCAGTAAATGCTTCTTCTGGATCTAGATTTTCATTTCCTAGCGTTGTTGGATCTGAATAAAACAGATCGGTATATGTAGGTACTCGATAAGTATACCCAGCATTGGCATAGGCTTTTAAATTGTTAGAAATTTGATAACCTACGTCTACACCAGGGAATGCATGAAACTTAAAATCGGAAAAATAATTCACTGCTATTCCTGGGGTGATGTCCAGTTTATCATTAGCCAATTTAAAACGATGTTCAGCAAAAATATTCATCATAAACCGATCTCTATCACCTAAATTATTACTAGACAAATAGACTTTTGCCAAATCAACCCCAAACCCAGTAATTCCTATATCAGATTTATACGATGCATTAATTTCAGCGCCTACTTTATTTGAAATGTGAAGATTTCTATAGATAGAAGGATTATTTCTCACAAACACATACATATCTTGATTACGCCTCCAATAGATTCTAGGTTTAAGGGTTAGGTTCTTATTGACATAGGTAGACGTCAAACCAATGAGACTACCTTGAGTTTCTTCGTATTGATTAACGGCCGCAGGGGAGGCATAAAATCCGTTGGCACCAAATTTTCGTTCTGAGAAATACCCAATAAAGTTAATCGGTGTTTTCCTTTTGTTAAAAGTGCTTTTCAAAAAGTAGTTTTGATTTTCGAAGTCTGTATTGAAACGGTAGCCGTCAGAGTTTCTAAATGAGGTATGAGCAATTACAGAGGTATTTCCAAAATCTTTACCCACGGTACCAATAAAATTTTGCTGATCATACGAACCCAATTGAAAGGCAATGGCGTTAACATTAGAAGCCTCTTTTTTTGTGACTATATTGATCGCTCCAGTAAAGGCATTTTGACCAAATACTCGAGCAGCGGCACCTTTTATGATCTCGACACGTTCAATAACTTCTAATGGAAGGGCCAAATTCATGGTATGATGTCCTGTTTGAGGATCTTCAACCTTAATACCATCAATTAATAACAAGGTTTGATCAAAACCACCACCTCTAATGTATAGATCGGCTTGCATGCCTTCTACACCACGACGTCTAATGTCTATGCCAGCTTCCTGTTGCAATAGATCAGCCAAATTGGTTGCTGGACTTTTGGCGATTTGCGATGCCGTAATAATTTCTATGGTTCTTGAGTTTTGACTAAAGGGCAAATCAATTCGAGTAGAGGTAATGACTACCGAGTCTAATTCCTGTACTTTGCTGCTATCTTGACTAAAAACTAGTGAAAAAGTAAATACTAGACTTATAAATAGATTGGTTCTAAGGGTATTCATAGCTGATTTTTTGAAGGGGCAAAAATAGTCAAACTAATTAAAAAGGGAAGTAAAAAATAGTATATTCGGCTTGAAATTGATAGTCATGAAAAGATCACTTAACCTTTTATTTATTATCCTTATATGCAGTTGTCAGCATTCAGGATCAACTAACGATGCCAATGCAGTTTCTTCTGTTTATTCAGTCTCCTTTGAGAATGCGGTACATCACGAAGCAAATGTGACAGCAGTTTTTAAGAATCTGCCTCAAGGGGCTGTACATTTAACAATGAGTCGTACTTCACCAGGGCGCTATGCCATGCACGAGTTTGTGAAGAATGTTTATGGGATCGAGGTTGTGGATCTCAACAACAATGAAATTGGAATAGAGCAAATAGATCCCTACTCATGGAAAGTAACAAATCACAACGGCGCCTTTAAGTTGTCCTACACTTTATTTGGTAATTATGGAGAAGGCACCTATGTGCAAATTGACGAATCACATGCGCATATGAATATGCCTGCTAGTTTTATGTATGTTAAAGAGCTTGAAAATAAGCCCATTGAAATTACATTTGATGTGCGTCAAGATCTCAATTGGAAAGTAGCTACGCAGCTAAAACATATTAATAGCAATACTTATTATGCTAAGGACTTACAGTATTTTTTAGATAGCCCAACTGAGATCAGTGATCATAGTATTCGCTCATTCGTTTTAGATGGACAAACCATCAATTTTGTTTTGCATCACAATGGCACTGAAAGGGAGTTCGATACTTTTTTTGAAAGTGTAAAAAAAATTGTTTTGGCTCAAAAGGATGTTTTTGGAACGTTGCCGACTTTTGATCATGGGAATTACTACTTCCTAGGGTGTTACTTGCCTCAAGTTTCTGGTGATGCCATGGAGCATCGCAACTCTACTTATTTGACAACCACGAGAACTCTTGCCGAAGGTGGAATAACTAGAAACTTGGGTTCGGTGGCGCATGAATTCTTTCATGTGTGGAATGTTGAACGATTGCGACCGCAATCGCTTGAACCTTTTGATTTCTCGAAAGCCAATATGAGTGGCGAACTGTGGTTCTCAGAAGGATTTACAAATTATTATGACGGCCTATCAATTAAAAGAGCAGGTTTAATATCTACCAAAGATTATGTAAATAGCCTTCAAGGGGTATTTAACTACGTTTGGAATTCGCCAGGAAGACATTATTATAACCCTATTGAAATGAGTTATCAGGCGGTTTTTGTAGATCGCGCAACCTCGGCCGATCCAAACAACAGATCGAATACTTTTATTTCGTATTACTCTTATGGCGACATGTTAGGACTTGCTTTAGACCTTGCTTTAAGGGAGCGAGGTCTGGATTTGGATGCTTATATGCAATTACTTTGGCAGAATTTTGGACGTCAAGAGACTCCGTTCACAATCAATGACCTTCAAAACACACTTGAAGGTTATGCAGGATCAGATTTTGCTAGCACGTTTTTTGATCGGTACATTCATGATAGCAACATGCCAGATATGGCACGACTATTTGAGCAAATGGGAATAGCTCTTCAACAAGATTCAAGTAAAGCTTGGTTTGGAAGGCGTCCACAAAATGGTGTACTGTCATCTAATACGCTGGTAAACTCGCCGGCATATGAAGCTGGATTGGAAAAAGGCGATGTCATTGTTTCAATTGGTCAATTTGACTTGCGTGATGATCTCAAATTTGAAAGCATATTAGAACAATACAAACCCAATGATAAGGTAAAAATAGTTTATGAACGCCATGGAATGACCATGGAAACGGAGCTTGTTTTTAAACAAGACCCTACCTATACCATTAAATTATTTGAAGAGATGGGTCGTGCCATCAGTCCAGCTCAAAGCGAAGCTCGTAAACAATGGCTAGGTTCCAACGATTAAGGTACTGTTTTCATATTTTAGTAATTAAATGTACTAACCACATCAACCATGAATCAAACCAATTATTTAGTAAAACCAGCAGTATATGCCAGTAAAGAAAAACGCTTTTTGAATTTAGTTATTGACACGATTGCGTATTACGTTTTCGTTTTTGTTTTAGGCGTAATCTTGGGATTGTTGGCTGTTATTGGTATTGATGCACCTTTAGTTTATTTAGAAACCGCAGGAATTGTAGAAAATTATATTATTTCTTTTGGCGCATTCTTATTGTATTTCACACTAATGGAAGGATTTACCCAACGGTCCTTAGGAAAATTTGTGACAGGTACTATGGTCCTTATGGAAGACGGTTCGAAACCTAAAATTAAGGATATTTTTATTAGAAGTTTGTGTAGATTAATTCCGTTTGAAGCTTTTTCATTTCTTGGATCCGAAGGACTTGGCTGGCATGATTCTATGTCAGACACCAATGTGGTTGATGTTAAAAAACACCAAGCTAAGCTGAGCGCACAATCGGAAATAGATTTAATTGGTAAAATTTCTGAAGATCAAGATAGGATTTGATTAAGTGAATCCATAATTTGAACAATTATTGAAAGTATGATTATTGTCATGCCTTATTATTAAGTTTATTAATACTATTGTAATATCCCAGATTGAGTAGTTGACAAAAACTAATTATGCAGTATAATTTTTACGATGTTCTTGAACTGCTAGGAGCATTAGGGGTCTTTTTATTTGGAATGAAAGTTATGAGTGACGCACTCATAAAACTTGCAGGAAATAGAATGCGCTCCATTTTAGCCAGTATGACCTCCAATAGGTTTTTGGGAGTCTTAACTGGGTTTTTTATCACTTCGGTAATACAATCATCCTCTGCAACCACCTTAATGGTTGTTAGTTTTTCTAATGCCGGATTACTAACACTTACGGAGTCCATTGGTGTCATTATGGGCGCCAATATTGGCACAACCGTTACGGCTTGGTTAATTGCAATTCTAGGGTTTAAAGTGAGTATGAGCACTATTGCATTACCATTGGTGGGTTTAGGTTTCGCACTTACTTTTGGGAAGCGTGAGCAAATTAAAAATTGGGGGAATTTTATTATTGGATTCGCCCTATTGTTTATTGGTCTCCAGTTTTTAAAGGAGTCTATGCCAGACATCAACAGTAATCCACAAATACTTGAATTTCTAAGCAAGTATACGGATCTGGGTTATTTGTCAATTCTTCTTTTTCTATTAATTGGAACCATTTTAACTGTTGTAATTCAATCATCAAGTGCTACTATGGCACTTAC
>CAYZKX010000003.1:14105-25822 GCA_964479055.1 uncultured Flavobacteriaceae bacterium | reverse complement strand
CAAAATTTCTTGAAAGAAGCATTCTTAAATTTCCTGAAGTGGCCATTGCATCACTATTGAACGAATCAAAATTTTTATACAAAAAGGCCATTTTTGAAATTGTTGCTCACGGACTCAATTTAAGTCGAACCGATATTGTTTCCGATAAAAAAGTAAAGACCATTGTTAAAAATTCTTCTACTGATCTTAAGACTGACGTTAGAGATCTATACATGGTTAAAGTGAAAACGATCTACGGGAAGATCATTGAATATGCCACTGAGGTTCAAAGTCATTTGAGTATTACCAACGATCAAGCTAAAAGGGTAACAGAGATCAAAGTTGCTAACCGTCGCATGGTTGAAATTGTAAAGGATGTGAAAGAGATAGGCAATAATGTTACTTTGTATATGAACTCTGATAATGAGTATATAAAAAACGAGTATAACCGTTTTAGGAAAAAGGTCATTAAGGTATTACGGGTAATTTATTTGTTTAGAAAAGAATCGGAAAACGAAAAGTACCATCAAAAACTGATGAAATTAAAAAAAGAAGCTAAGTTGAATATTCATCAAGGGAGTAGACAAATAGATAATTTAATACGAAAGAATTTGATAACTACTGACATGGCGTCCTCTTTGGTGAATGATAATGACAATGTAAACCACTTGATTAGAAATCTAATTGAGGTGGCCGATTTGCTTTACGGAAACAGAGATACCATATTAGAAAATGAAGAAGAATAAAAAAAGCGTCCTAAGACGCTTTTTTTAATCAAATTTATTCAGTCGAACCCTCCTCTTGCTCAGGTTCATCTTTTTTAAGTTTTGATTCTTCAGGCTTAATTTCTTCGGCAACCACAGGAATTGTAGCAGGAATTACATTTTCGTCATGTGATTCATAGTACTCCGTTATTAGGCTCATAGTAGCCGTGAGTAAATCCTTAGTTTCTATTAATACGCTAAAGTAAAGTGTCGTGTTTTTTGGACTAGATTCTTCCGTTCGTGTACGATCTACTTGCTTTTTAATCTTTTCAGAAACCAAATCCATAAAGGCTTGCTTGCGTTCTAATATCGATCCTATGTCTTCAAATGATTTTGAAGTAAAAACAACATGTGCATCTTTCAATAACTGTTCTAAAGTATCATCAATCTCTTTAAGTTCTCTAATTTGACTCAACTTTAATTTTTTATGATTGTTATTGATATGCTTATGGCTCACTTTAGAGATGTATTCTAAGGACTGAACCATATCGGTTAAGTACCCCAGTACACTTATGTAGAAATTACTCGCACCAACACTGGATTCATCTAAATTTTTAATAAAATAGAAGATGTTATCTCTCAGATCGTCTACTTCTGCCGATAATTTCAAAACCTGAGCCTTGCTCTTTTTTAGAAGGGACAGGTCTTTTCTGGCTAGACCAACAATGGCATTAGAGTATATCCTGTTGGTTCTCTTAATAACATTAGCAATGTTATTCGCACTTTCTTGGATCACCCCTTGAATAGAGCTGCTTTCTGCACGTTCTAAACTATCTTCCGCTTTAATTTGCTTGGCTTTTTTGTTATGAGAAATATAATTTCGCACCAATAATAGAATGGCCATAATCAAGAATAATGGCACCATTACTTTTACATTCCAATTCAGGAAGTACGCCACAAATGCAGCAGCCAAAAAGGCACTAATTGCTGTAAAGAACCATCCTCCAATAACATTTAATACACCTGCTACTCTATAGACCGCACTTTCTGCTCCCCAGGCACGATCGGCAAGCGAGGTACCCATGGCAACCATAAAGGTTACGTAAGTAGTTGATAACGGTAATTTCATTGATGTGGCAATTGATATCAAAACACTAGCCACCATTAAATTCACTGCAGCGCGAACTAGGTCAAATGCTGGTAACTCATGCATTTTATTCTTGGCCATTGGAATTACAGGCTTTTCAAATTGTTTTTCTATTTTGTCTTGCCAGGACTCTGGTAAAATATATGACGACATTTGTGACATCATCATAGCACCTCTTACAAAACCACGTGACAACCAATTAGGTTGAAATCGCTCATCAGTTTCTTCTTGACTGGAGAGATCAATGGAAGTCTTAACCACAGTTTTAGCCTTGCTAGAGAACCATAATGTCAATACCATGACCAATCCGGCTATTAATAATAAATATGTTGGTGTTGGAACCTTTGTAGCCAATACTTCCATACTAAAGGCATCAGCACCAATTCCAGAGGCCAACCACGCCTCGTACGATTGCCATGCGGCAATTGGTACACCAATGAAATTCACAAGGTCATTTCCTGCAAATGCAAGTGCCAATGCAAAGGTTCCAATGATGATGATAAGATTATAAATATTCTTCTTAAACGCACTGATGTAAATAAAAGACAACAATGACCATATCACTAAACTAATGGCCACTATCATTAGCACCTGTTGTTCTAAGAAATCTTTAATGGTCGCACCGTTAATAATATCAAACGTTTCGTTTGCATAAGGCGTCCCTTTTATTCCCTTCATGAAAATAAAATAGGTGATAGAGGTTAAGGCTATTCCGCCAAACAATGCACCTACCCAATTAGCCTTTTTTTGAAAATTAAAAGACAGAAGTACCCTCGAAATCCATTGTACAATGGCCCCAATAGTAAAGGCCACCACCACCGAGAGCAGAATACCGGATATGATTTGAATGGCTTTCTCAGTATTAATATAATTAATCAAATCAGTAAATGAACCACCATCATTTCCAATTTTTATCAATGAGACAGCAACTGCTGCACCAAGTAATTCGAAAACAATAGATACCGTTGTTGAAGTGGGTAAACCTACGGTATTAAAGAAATCTAATAGTAGGATATCGGTGATCATCACCGCCATGAAAATGATCATGATCTCGGCAAACATGAATTCTCCGGGATTGAAAATTCCCTTACGGGCAACTTCCATTAAACCACTAGAGAAAATGGCACCTACTGCCACCCCTAAACTCGCTACTATCATAATCGTCCTAAAAGAAATAGCTTTAGAACCGATGGCTGAGTTCAAGAAATTAACAGCATCATTACTTACACCCACAACCAGATCGGCAATGGCTAAAAAGGCTAGGGCAATGATCATTAATAAATAAATATTTTCCATATCAATAAAAATTATTTGCAAATATCATCAAGCATAACAAGCTTAACGTTATTATAATGTTATTTTTAGAAGTGCATATCCACTTGCAGCCTAAATACAAACTGGTCATTCAAACCACTAATATCAATTAAGCTCACATCAGATTGAACTTTTAAGCTGTGTCCAGCAAGAAATTTTGAAACGCCAAGGGTATATTGGTGTTCAGGCATTCTACCAGTTACATCTTCGTCTAAAGTAGCATTAGAGTAACGTCCTGAAATTTCCCAATTGTTCTTAAAAAGATAGCCACTTTGAAAGTTGATCCCTGTTCCAACTTGAACAATATCTCCGGTTTCAGTACCATCAGAATTTTTAGCAATTGGGTCATCGGCATCGCGATCGGCATATTCAAACATAAAACTGAACCCTTGATATTTAAACATGGCATCAATAAATATAGTACTGATATCAGTTTGATAAAACCCCGTATCATTAACCATGAATGAACCTAAATTACTTCTGGTTTTTACAGCATCACTATTCAAATCGTAAGTAGCGGCGACAGATAATTTAGGCTTGGGTTCTCTTTTTAAATCGGATCCAAAATAATCCCCTTTACCGGTAAAATTCCCAAATGGTAATACTTCAATTCTTCCAGTATATTGGTAACCACCGAGATTGCCAACGGTAATATTTCTACCTTCACCTTGTGAAAAAGCAAAAATTTCTCTCACTACAAAGTTTTCCGAGAAATCAATATGATGTCTCAATTGAAAACCGACGTCACGATCTATATTAAATCGTGCATTTAACAATGAACGGTCAACTTGTTGCATATTGGCTGATGAGATAACACGTTCACGGTTACCAGGTAGTTTGGTTTGTCCTGCCCAAAGCACAAAGTTTTCATAGAAGTTCCACTTTAATACGGCATCTAAAATGTAACGTGGTGCATTGTTTGTAAATTGAGAAGCACTGCCTATATCTCGGTTAGACAATCCAAGCTCAATTTTATATTTTAATTTAGGTGAAAACGCATATCCGTCAAATTTTAGACGTGCTCTTCGAATAAGAAAGTTTGATCGCGGACTACGATCCTCGGCTGCTGATACAGAGGTTAAAAACTGCATTCGTGCACCAATTTTCATGGTCCATGAACTGTCTTTACCAACTAAATTAAATAATCCTTTACCAAATTTAGGAGACTTAAGTTCTTGTGCGTTTGCAAGCCCAATTGCCATAATGCATAGCCATACAACGGCTGCTTTAGATTTCATAGAAGGAATTTACTAGTTTTTGTCAATAGCAAATGTCGCATATCAATGTTAATTTAATGTTTCCTCAACATTAATATTACTACATAAAAAAAACTGCCCTGTAAAAGGGCAGTTCCTAGAATTCATATCATTCAAAGTAGTTGACAAAAACTAATATAAATATGAAAATCTAAATTTGTCTAATTACTAGACAAATACAAATATTGTGATTAATCATAATTAAAATGTAACCCTAATATTAAGTTACTATTAACTCTTAGTTTAACCTTTTACATAGTTATAAAACACTGAAAAACAAATACTTATAACAGTAATGTTAAATTAATGTTATGTAAATATTGAATAATCGTTAAGAAATAATTATATTTGATATGTATTACATTTAAAACCCATATCATGAAACGATTGTTAGTCACCTTAGTTTTTATCAGTTCATTTGTTGTAAGTAATTCTCAGAATGACCATATAGAATATAATAAACAAGGCGATCTTATAGAAGCTACTTATTATTATGAAGATGGAACTATACAACAACAAGGTACCTTTAAAGATGGAAAACTTCATGGCGTTTGGACCAGTTATGATTTTGAAGGGAATAAGTTAGCCATGGGGAATTATGAGAATGGTAAAAAAGTTGGAAAATGGTTGTTTTGGACTAAAGAATCTTTAAAAGAAGTGGATTATTTAGATTCAAAAATATTAAGTGTAAATGAGTGGAGCGACAAAACCAAAGTAGCTGTTAGAAACTAAAAAAATCCTATTATATTTTTTAAAAAATATGTAAAGGCTCTCAATAATTTGAGAGCCTTTTTACTTAATTCAAACAAAAAAGTATTTAGAATAAAAAATCTAAAATCTATAGGTATATCCTAAGGCTATTTCAGTACCTGGAGTTCTAAATTGAAAGATGGTATTTTCAGCACCAAAAATCTCGTATTCACTAAAGCGATCCTGTCCTAATATATTGGTGATTTTGAGGTCAATACTTGAGTTTTGATTTTCACCAAATGACTTTCGAGCTGTTAAGTTCAAACTATTAAAAGGTTGTGCAAATACGTCTGGCACAACACCAGTTCCTACAACTTCTAGGGTCTCACCTTGAACGTTATAGAATAAACCTGCTTGAAAACCAATGTCGTCAAATGCATAATCAAGACCCACGTTAATGAGATATGGAGATTGTCCTTGAAGGTCGCGCTCGCGTTCAATGGTTTGACCTGGTCTAGCCGCATTTTGACGACGAATAAATTCTTGATCGGCCATGGTTAACTCCGATTTTATTAGCGATGCATTGACATTCAATTTCAAGTTTTCTAAGCTGGCAGCTAAAAATCCAAAGCGTTGACGGAACTCTACTTCAACACCATACACTTTTGCGTCTCCTAAATTTTGAGGCGTTACCTGCGTTGGTGCCGATAAGAAGAATGTTAATTCTATAGGATCTCTAAACGATTTGTAGAAAACACTTCCTGCGATCATTTGACCATTTTCACCAAAGCGTTCATAGCGTACATCAAAATTGTTGATGTATGTAGGAACTAGATCAAGATTACCAATAAACAATCGGTTAGTAATAGGATCAAATATCTGAGATGCTGATTTCTCTTTAAATGAAGGCCTAGCTGTAGTGCGTGAATAGGAACCCCTTAAATTTGCATTTTCACTCAAAGCATAGATCAAGTTCGCCGATGGGAAAAAATCAAATTCATCCAAGGTTTGGAATTCATCATAAATAATATCGCCGTCTTGTCCCGTATAGTATAATTGAAACAATTCGGTTCTCAATCCTATAATGGCTTTAAAATCCTCTGTTAAATTGAATTCGCTTGATACATACATGGCAAATAGATCGCTTTGACCTTCATAGGCATCATTAGGGTTAAATTGATCACCAAATACCAAATGTGTACCTTCACCAGGATGCGAGCTGGTCTCATCTTGATCAGGCACCCATAAGTTTTCCTCTGCTAAAAGGGCATCAGCATTACCTGATCTAATAAATGAGTCATCTCCAGTAATTGTAAAGGTGTAATCATCAATACTGAAATCTCTAAATTTATAAGTATATGCAGAACCTACTTTGAATTTAGCCGGGCGACCAAATAATTCGTGCTTCTTGTCAAAATCAACTTTACCTACCCAACTTTCTTCGTTTAACCAGCGCCATAACTGAATGGGGAAAGTAGAGGCACTTGGGCTGATGAAGAAATCACCTTCACCAGATATTTGAAATGGTGTGACACGATGATTCAAGTCATAAACCTTAGAGAAGGTTGGGGAGAATTTCCAATCTAAATTCCAGGGATCATCCGCATCACTTAAACGGTGTTTACCATTAAGTAGAACATTGGTCACTGAACGCTCAGTAAAGGTCAACGCATGTTTAACCAATGGCTCTAATGCGCCACCAGCACCATCCTGAGAGATTACTTGATTGAAGAAACCAGCAGTTGATTCCCCATTTTGAATATGCAGCACATTTAGTTTGTATTTTGAACGCTCTGTTTTATAAGCCAAACCTCCCATTGCAGTAATCAAAACGGTATTAATACCTTCATCTCCTGTTGACGCTAATGTAAAGTTAGGTTCAAAAATACTGGTGTCTGGATCAAGTAATGATGCACCATCAATTCTATTTTCAAAAAATTGAGTTTGGTTTTTATATGAAAATGAAGCTTGATAGCCCAATCGATTATCTTCACCTATTTCATATTGGTTACCCAAGGTAAACCCAATGTCGAAATTCATTCCACTGTTATCCTGCTTTGCAGCAAGCTCTTTTTGAAAACGATTGGTTAGAGTGTTTAATAGCAATTTATTTTCGAAGGTACCCGGGATGCGTTGGTATCTGTTAATTGGTAAATTTCGAGTGCCATCATCATAACCAAACCAATCGGTATCACTTCCTGTATAGGTCAAATACTTATCGTTAAAATGCATATCAGGGTTATAGGCTAACCCTACTGATATGGTAGCTTCTTTTCTAGTAGGGAAATCTTTTGTCACAATATCAACGACACCGCCCGTAAAATCTGCAGGATATTCAGCGGAAGCTGCCTTAACAACAATAATGTTATCTAAAATATTAGTTGGAAAAATATCCATTTGAATGGTGTTTCTATCTGGATCTAATCCAGGAATGTCCACCCCGTTTAAAATGGATTTGGTATAACGGTCACCCAGACCTCTTACATATACGTATTTTCCACCTTCAACGGAAACCCCAGGGACGTTTTTCACCGCAGCAGCGACATCACCAGCACCTGTTTTTTGAATGGATTGTGCTGATAGACCATCTAATAAAGTCGTTGAATTCTTTTGAAATTCAAGTACAGAATTCTCAGTATTGCGCTTCACCGATGTTGTAATTACAACTTGTTCTAAAGTATTTGTTGCAAGGGTTACATCAAGAGTTTCAACTTGATTGGCGACTACTACTATATCACTAACTTCAACAGTGGTATAACCAACAAACGAAAAGACTAAAGTATATGTGCCAGGCTCCAAATCAATTTCGTATTTACCATCAAAATCAGAAGTCGTTCCCTGGGTGGTCCCCTTTACTAATATATTAGCAAAGGCCATGGGCTCAGAGAACTCACCATCTATAACTGTCCCAGCAATTTTACCAGTTTGAGCTACAGTGATCGAAACAGCTAAAAAGAAGAAAAATAAGGAGATTAATTGGTGTATATTTTTCATTTGAATATAACTTAAACAAACTGCCCGCAACTTTATGGGCAGTTGTTTAATTTTTAAAAGATTTGTTTTACTTCGTTACTTAGAAACCTAAGTTTCCTGCTTCATTTGCATACGTCCAACTGAGGTTTGAAGTATTCGCACCAACTGTATTTGCACCCATGCTTACCATAGTTGTCCAATCAGCAGCTCTTTCAGTAAATGATGGATTTAATATGATTTGATCTTCATCAATATCATTGTTATCATCTTCATCATCACAGTTTTGTAAACAACCTACTTTTTCAACGAATATGGAATTATCAAAACCAACAATTTCCCAGTTATTGAAGGTTAACAAACCATCGAGGAAGTTTTGAGAAACCCCATTATTATCTAACTCGACATCAGAAGAATCCTTAAACCCATAGCAATAGATATTGCTAGAAGTACCTTGAGCTCTACTACGGTAGTCGGCATATTCTCCATTGGCAGTATTTAGGTTCCCAATTAAAGTGGCATTTTGTAATGTAAACTGACCAGTAGCTGAGCCTTCTGGGCCATCAATTTCAAGTGCATGATCAGAGATGTCTCCTAATACAACCACTGCGTTATCTATAGTTCCAGAATACGCCTGATCAATATCAAGAGCATCATCACCTTGCGCCCAAACTAATAAGTTTGAAGCATTTACAGTACCGCCAAAAAACTCGATACCATCGTCAACATTGGCAACAACTTCAATATTATCAATTACAGTACCGTTACCAACACCACCTAATGTAAGGCCGTTAATCTCATTTCCTTCACCAATAAGTGCGCCTCCATGACGGATAGAAACATATTGTAATACTCCTGAGTTGTCACCAGCATCATTACCACCATATAATCCAAAGGTGTCATCAGCAGGAATCCCCTCAATTTGTACTTCGTCTACATCACCTGAAAAAGAGCAAGGTGCATTTCCTAATATTATTAAACCGCCCCAAAGTCCTCTGTCATTTTCGTCAAGATTGGTACCTGCAGTTTGACCTACTTCAATATTATCACTAAGTGATGTGAAAATAATAGGTTGATTGGCAGTACCAACTGCGTTAATCATACCGTCTCTAGCTACAATTAAAGCAGAAGCCAAGGATCCCGTTCCTGGGCGACCTTTAATAATTGTTCCTGCTTCGATGGTTAAGGTTGCACCAGCTTCAACAACCACTTTTTGGTTTAAAATGTAAATGTTATCATTGGTCCATGTTGTGTTTGATGAAATCGCTCCCGATACATCTACTGTGCTGTCTGAACCACCACCATTACCGCCATCTCCATTGATGATCGTTACTTCTTCAATTATTATTGGAGTGTCGTCATCTTTAAAACATCCTGTTAGAAGGAGTGAAGACAGGACTAAAACGGATAAAACTATTCTTTTCATGAGTAAATTTTTCTAAGTGTTTTTTTGTTTTATTTTGATGAAGCAAAAGAATCTCATTTTTTAGATTTTGAGGTTAGTACAGATTTATTTTAATATTATCTCAGTGTTATTATTGTTGGGTTTCTTGAGCATTTGGAAACATTAATTTAACATTGAATTTTCTATATTGCACCCTCTTAATTATTTTGCATGAACTGGGAACAACTACTCTCCTTAAAACGCTATGGTGATACCAATAAACGACTGCGGCAAGAACAGGATGAAACGCGATTGGGATTTGAAGTTGATTATGATAGAGTCATATTTTCTGCTGCCTTTAGAAGTCTTCAAGATAAAACACAGGTAATTCCTTTGTCACAAACCGATTTTGTGCATACGCGATTGACGCACAGTTTAGAAGTGAGCGTAGTTGGTCGATCCTTGGGGAGGCAAGTTGGATTGAAATTAATTCAAAAATATCCTCATTTAAAAGAGGTGCATGGATACCAGGCTAATGATTTTGGAGCCATAGTTGCAGCCGCAGCCTTGGCGCATGATATTGGTAATCCTCCGTTTGGCCATTCAGGTGAGAGTGCCATTGGCAATTTTTTTAAAACTGGAAATGGGAAGCAATTTCAATCTCAGCTCACTGAAAAACAATATCAGGACCTTTGTGATTTTGAAGGCAATGCTAATGGATTTAAGATCTTAACACAAAACAGAGAAGGTATAGAAGGTGGCCTTAGACTAAGCTATGCTACGCTTGGTGCATTCACCAAATACCCTAAAGAGTCTCTTCCCAAAAAGCCTGATAACCATATAGCCAATAAAAAGTATGGCTTTTTTCAAGGGGATAAAGAGGCCTTTTTAGACATAGCTAATGAATTAGGTTTAATCTCCACAGGATCATCTTCAAATATAGCATTTGCTCGGCACCCATTAGCTTATTTGGTTGAAGCTGCAGATGATATTTGTTATACCATTATTGATTTTGAAGATGGGATCAACTTAGGTTTGATAGAAGAAGAATTTGCATTAGAATACTTGATCAACCTAGTTCGAGAAACCATAAATACAAAAAAATATAATAAGCTTACTAACACAAAAGACCGATTGAGTTATTTAAGAGCACTGGCAATTAATGCTTTGATAAAAGAAGCAGTAGCGGTATTCCTGAATCATGAAACGGAGATATTGAATGGCAGCTTTGCTAAATCTTTATTGGACAGAAGCAGTTTTGAAGCTCAGATAAAAGACATCATTAAAATTAGTATTGAGAAGATTTATCAATCTAATGAGGTCATTGACAAGGAGATCTCAGGATTTAAGGTGATTAATGATCTACTCGATATTTATTCCAGGGCAGTGAACAATAAGGTCTCAGGGCATCTTTCTACATTTGATGAATTAATATTAAAAACACTACCGCATAACATCTCTTTTTTTAGCGATGAACTGTATATGCGGCTGCTCAATGTAAGTCACTATGTAGCTTCATTATCAGATAGTTATGCTGTGTTAATACATAAGAAAATCAACGGAATTCAGTATCATTAATCAGAAACATGTAGGCCGATTATTACAATTTTTAATAAAATTAACTTGAAGCCTACTAAAATTTTGATTTTTATCGTGATTTTTTGCATTTGAGCGACGAGAATTATTATATTTGAATCCAAATCGTCCTAAACCGACTTAAAATGAAAAAAAACCTACTTGCCCTAATTGCTGTGTGTATCTTCACACTTGCAGTTATCCTAGTAATTAACGATGTTTCAAATAAGAAGGACCAACAGGTAGATAGTCAGTACTATGTTGTTGATGAGTAGCCTTTCTTAATGTTTGCTTATTTTTTAATAAACAAAGACTTAATATTATATATTTAATTTTAGAGCATGGTTAAAAATAAAAATTTTGTAGTAGCAGTAGTAGTATTCTCAGTGACTTTAATAGGACTACTAATGTTTATTCAAGCGGATAGTAAAAGATCTGACCTTACTGAAATTTCGATATCTTCAGATCAGATTTCCACATCAGAGTAGCTACTGAGAAACTTTTTTATTCCGTTATCTGATTCTAGTATTGTACTTTTGATGGATGACACATTTGTTGGACGACACCTATTTCATGCAGAAGGCGATACAGGAAGCAGAAATTGCTTTCGAAAAAGGAGAAATTCCTGTTGGTGCGATCATAGTTATCGATGATAAAATAATTGCCAGATCTCATAATCTTACTGAACTCCTCAATGA
>CAYZKX010000003.1:0-14095 GCA_964479055.1 uncultured Flavobacteriaceae bacterium | reverse complement strand
GTACTTTATATGTGACCTTGGAACCTTGTCAAATGTGTGCAGGGGCTTTATACTGGAGTCAAATTTCCAGAGTTGTCTTTGGTGCCACTGATGAAGAACGTGGCTATCAAAAAATGAAGACTAAACTTCATCCAAAAACTAAGGTAACATCAGGAATATTAGCAGAAGAAGCATCGCAATTGCTAAAGCGATTTTTTATTGAAAAACGAAACTTGAATTAGACCTTTTCATCATCTCTGAATGCTCTCATTTTTTTGAGGTTCTCGTTGGTGAGCATGTAGTCTTTCAGTTTTTTGTCCTTCCAACGGTAATATGAAAAAAGCGGAAATACAATTACAAATAAACCAACAACACCAAACCCTATTAGTTTTTGTGAATAGGGCAGTTCAAAGACATATCCAGAAATAATACTGCCTACAGATAGCAAAAAACATATGAGAATCACATATTTCATAAAGCCCTATGACTTTAATTTTAAACTTAATTCATCCAGTTGATCTTCATCAATTGGTGAAGGGGCATCGATCATTACATCACGTCCTGAATTGTTTTTTGGAAATGCAATGAAATCTCTAATAATCTCTTGACCACCTAATATAGCAACTAGTCTGTCTAATCCAAAAGCGATGCCTCCATGTGGAGGTGCACCATACTCGAAGGCATTCATTAAAAATCCAAACTGTGCCTTGGCTTCTTCTTTGGTAAACCCTAAATGATCGAACATTATGGCCTGAGTGGCTTTATCATGTATTCTAATTGAGCCACCACCTATCTCGTTTCCGTTTAATACGAGATCATAGGCATTTGCTTTCACTTTACCAGGTTCGGTATCGAGCAAGTCTAACTGTCCAGGTTTTGGTGAGGTAAATGGGTGATGCATGGCATGGAAACGCTCGGTTTCCTCATCCCATTCCAGTAATGGAAAATCGACAACCCATAATGGTGCAAATACTTTTGGATCACGAAGTCCTAAGCGTTCTGCGATTTCCATACGCAAAGCACTAAGTTGTGTTCTCACAATGTTCTTGTCACCAGACAGGATACAAATTAAATCCCCTTTTTCAGCTTGGGTAACTTCGGCCCAACGGGCTAGGTCATCCTGATCATAAAATTTGTCGACCGATGATTTGAAGCTGCCATCATCATTGCATCTACAATACACCATTCCCATAGCTCCAATTTGTGGTCGTTTCATCCACTCAATTAACTTGTCGATCTCTTTTCGCGTAAATGAATTGCCTCCTGGTATTGCTAAACCAACAACCAATTCGGCATTGTTAAATACGTTGAATTCCTTATGTTGTGCCACTTCATTTAGTTCACCAAACTCCATTCCAAACCTGATATCTGGTTTGTCATTACCATAACGCTTTATGGCCTCGTCATAAGTTAATCGCGGAAATTTATCAACCTCAATACCATGTGTTTCTTTAATTAGGTGCTTCGTCAAGCCTTCAAACACATTCAAAATATCATCTTGTTCCACAAAGGTCATTTCACAATCTATCTGAGTGAATTCTGGTTGCCGGTCTGCACGAAGATCTTCATCTCTAAAACACTTCACAATTTGAAAGTATTTATCTAAACCAGCCACCATTAATAGCTGTTTGAACGTTTGAGGCGATTGTGGAAGTGCATAAAACTGGCCTTCATTCATTCTACTTGGCACTACAAAGTCTCGAGCGCCTTCAGGAGTCGATTTTATAAGATATGGGGTTTCTACCTCAATAAATCCTTCTTTACTTAAATAATTTCTTACTTCTTGAGTAACCTTATGCCTGAAAATTAAATTATTCTTAACCGGGTTACGTCTAATATCCAAATAGCGATACTTCATACGAAGTTCTTCACCACCATCTGTTTCATCTTCGATAGTAAATGGAGGTAAAAGAGCTTCATTTAATACCTGTAGGTCAGACACTAAAATTTCGATGTCTCCAGTAGCAATATTTGGATTTTTTGAAGCCCGTTCAATCACAGTGCCTTTAACCTGGATAACAAATTCACGGCCAAGCTTTTGCGCTTGAGTCATAATAGAATGATCCGTACGCTCCTCATCAAAAATAAGTTGTGTAATGCCATAACGATCTCGAAGATCGATCCAGGTCAAAAATCCTTTGTCGCGTTTCTTTTGTATCCAGCCGGCTAATGTCACCTCTTTCTTAAGATCTGATAGCCGTAGTTCACCACAAGTATGAGTTCTGTACATTGCTGTTTTTTTGATGTGCAAATTTAGTGAAGTAAAATGACTATTAATAAAAAAGCCTTACCAATTGGTAAGGCTAATTTCGCGCTATTAATCTAACTTTTAACTATTGAAAGATTTTCGTCTAATTCTACTGTGTTTTTGGTTTGTCGAGATCGTATCCACATTTTCAATTGCATGGACAAATAAAACAAAATTGGTACCACAACCAAAGTTAGGAAAGTAGCCACTATCAGTCCGTAGATCACAGTCCAAGCTAAAGGTCCCCAAAAGATCACATTGTCTCCTCCAACATAGATGTTTGGATCAAAATCACTAAATAAAGTGTAGAAATTGATGTTTAAACCTGTGGCTAAGGGAATTAGACCGAGTATGGTAGTAATAGCAGTGAGCAATACGGGCCGTAAGCGCGCTTTACCACCTTTAACTATCGCTTCCAATAGATCCTCTTTTTCTAAATAGTCTTTTTCGTCAATATTTCGTTCCACTTTTTTGCGATCGATCAACAATTGTGTGTAGTCTAACAACACCACACCATTGTTAACTACAATGCCTGCCAATGCAATAATGCCCATCATGGTCATCATGATCACAAACGGCTTGGCTGTTATGATCAAACCACCAAAAACACCAATTAAACTTAAAAAGATGGCGAGCATAATAATGGCAGGTTTTGACACCGAATTAAATTGAAATATAAGTATGAAAAAGATCAGCCCCAATCCTGCAAAGAAAGCACCCATTAAAAATGCCATTTGCTTGTTTTGCTCTTCTATTTGTCCAGTATAATCAATAGAAATATCATCAGGTAGTCCAGTGAAGTTTTCCATTTCATTTTGTATTTGCGAAACAATAGAACCTGCGTCAGAGTAGCCAGCTGCTAAAGCCGAATATACCGTAACCACCCGTTTCACATCAATATGCTTGATGGCACTAAACCCTGAAGCATTGCTTTGATCAGCTATGGCCGAAACAGGAATTTCACGAATTTGGCCTGAAGCCATATCTCTAAATGTGATCTTCTGGTTAAAAATGGCACTATTGTTATATCTGTTTTCGGCATTAAAGCGCACATAGATATCATAGTCTTCGCCACCTTCTTTATAGATACCAGCCTTCGCTCCAAACACGGCATTTCGCAATTGCTGACCTACTTGTCCGGCTGTCACACCAAGTTCACCCGCTTTTTGGCGATCTACTGTGACTTGAGTTGAGGGTTTAGATTTATTGACATCGATCTTTAGTTGATCAATGCCCTGAATGTTTTTTGAGTTTATATAGTTGCGCATGATCTCAGCGGTAGCTATCAAGTCGTTATAGTCTGGACCGGTTAATTCTATATGAATAGGATATCCTGCAGGTGGACCAATAGGATCTTTTTCAACCGAAATTGTCACGCCAGGATAGGTGTCTTTAAGATCATCTTGAACAATTTTTAGAAGTTCATTACTGTCTGTACCTTCCCTAAATTTAAATTCCCGCATTGTAGCCGTAATTTTACTACGATGTGGCATTTCTGCTTGTGATCCACTATCGGTTTGTGGATTACCTGCGCCTTCACCCACTTGAGAAACAGCGCTTTCGGTGAGTACATTTTTGTCGTCTAGTACATAGTTGTTATCATTGATCAATTTGTACACACGCTCTTCGATATCCTTAGTGATTGCATTTGTTTTTTTAATATCTGTCCCTTCAGGGTATTCTATATAAACTATAATCTGGTTAGGGGTGTTATCAGGAAAGAATTCAACCTTTGTACGCTGACTACCTACTGAGGCACCAAAGGCCATAAAGGCGATGATCAATAACACAAATGTACCAATTGAGATAAGAATTGGTTTTCTACTACTCAAAGCACTTCTTAAGGTTTTTTCATACAAGCGCTCCCAACGTGGAATAACTTTCATTTGAAATCCATTCGCCCACTTACGAAGCCAGAGTCTATAAACCCAAAGCATGATGGATGTAAATACCATGATACTACCCAATGCTCTGTATTCACCACCTATAAAAAATATGATCAAGCCAATTACTGCCACTATGGATGATAAGGTAATTATACGTTTAAGTGGCATGTCTTTATCCTCGGTTGTCATATAACGTGAAACCAAAACAGAATTGAAAAAGATAGCTACAACTAGTGAAGAGCCGAGTACAACTCCTAAAGTTTTAGGAAAAAAGATCATGAATTGACCCATTACTCCAGGCCACAAACCAAGCGGAATAAAAGCCGCTATTGTGGTTGCAGTTGAAATAATAATAGGGAAAGCGATTTCGCCAATTCCTTTTTTGGCAGCTTCAATACGCGGCATGCCTTCATCCATCAATCGGTATACGTTTTCTACTAGAACAATACCATTGTCGACCAGCATACCTAGCCCCATGATCAAACCAAATAAGATCATGGTGTTCATAGTAAATCCAAGAAGGTTCAATATCATTAAGGACATGAACATGGACATTGGAATTGCAAATCCAACAAACAATGCGTTTTTGAACCCTAGGAAGAACATGAGCACGGTAACAACCAGAATGATACCAAAAATGATATTGTTCACGAGATCATCAACCTGACCTACTGTTTTTGAAGACTGATCATTAGAAACGGTTACCTTAAGATCGGCAGGATATACATTTTCTACAGCGTCATCTTTTATCTGCAATATTTTTTCTACTGCCTCAACCATGTTAGAACCTGAACGCTTTTTAATATCTAACATGACCACAGCTTCACCAAATTCTCTGGCATAGGTGGTTTTATCTTCATCCTTAAAAGTTACTGTCGCTATATCACGTAAATATATTGGATTATTATTTTCCGATTTTACTACGAAGGTCTCCAACTCTTCAGGCGTTTCAATCTCTCCAATTACGCGAATAGTACGACGTTGCCCACTACTAATGAGGTTACCAGCAGACATGGTCATATTCTCTCGACTAATGGTATTGATCACATCGTCAAAGCTAACTTGGGCAGCCATCATCTTATAGATGTCTACGGCTACCTCAACCTCTTTCTCTTGAGCTCCGCGGATATCAGCTTTTTTAATTTCTTTTAGATCTTCTATTTCGTCTTGGAGATACTCAGCATATTCCTTGAGTTTATCAACTGGATAGTCACCCGTAATATTAATATTTAAAATGGGCATTTCTTCAGACATGCTTAGGTCGAACACATTGGGTTCTACCTTAGCGCCATTGAAGGTCGGCCAGTCCTCAGTTGAGGTTTCAGAGTCGACTTCGTCTTTAACCTTTTGTTTGGCTGCTTCAACACTTATATTTTCATCAAATTCAACAATAACCAAGGAGTAATCCTCCTGAGATGTTGAAGTTATCTCAACGACATTGCTTACTGTTTTTAATTTGTCTTCTATAGGATCGGTTATGAGCTTTTCAATATCCTCTGCGGTGTTACCTGGATAAACTGAACTCACATATATTTTAGTTTCCTTAATCTCTGGGAAATTTTCACGAGGCATACTAAAGAAAGCAGATATTCCTAATGAAAGGATAACTACAATTAGGACATACATAGTGGTCTTGTTCCCAATAGCCCAAGATGAAAGCGGGAATTCCTTATTTACTTTTTTTTCTCTTTTTGTCATGTTATCAAATTTGAGGTTGGACTATTCAGCAACGTCTTGATCTTCTATTACTAGAATTTTAACAGATTGGTCGTCCTTTACACTGCGAGCACCTTCATTCACGATCTCATCACCACTAGTTATTCCTGATAGGACTTCGATGTAGTCACCTTGTGTTTTACCCGTCTCTATAATGACACGCTTAGCCTTACCTTTATTTTCAACTTTATCCTTTATTATATAAACATATTGCTGCCCTTGTGAATTCTCAGAAATGACATTCAAAGGGATTAATATGGCGTTTGAATTTGTATAATCATTGATCTTCAATTTAGCGGTTAGGTTGGGCTTGATGGATCCATCACTATTTGGGATTTCAATTTCAACTTTGAAGGTGCGGTTGGCAGGATTAATGAAACTACCCGCTTGACGTATTGTGGCATCAATCGTTTTATTTAGAACTGGAAAATTGACTTTTACTGTTTTCCCTTTGGTGACATCTGGTAAAAATCGCTCCGGAACATCTGTTTCCACATACATGTCGCTTAGATTGACAATTCTAAAAAGTGGCACTTGACCTGGAGACACTACACTTCCTTGTTCTGAAATGACATCGTCTATAGTCCCAGAAAAGGGCGCTGTTACTACAGTTTTTGCCAATTGTTGTTTAAGAGAGTTTATCGCTTGTTGCTGCGCCTCGTAGCTTGATTTCGCTTGAAGGTATTGGATCTCACTGCCAATGTTTTGATCCCAAAGCCGTTTTTGTCGTTCAAAAGTAGTTTTGGCAAGATCGGCTTGAATTTGCATTTGTGACAATTGTTGGCTCAATCCGCCATCATCTATTTTGGCAAGTGTTTGTCCTTGGCTCACCTGTTGTCCTTCAGTAACATACACATGAGTCAAAACACCAGAATATTCAGGATACAACACTAAATTCTTTTTGGTTTGTACACTACCTTGAAGTTCAAGAAAATGAACGAATTCCGATTCCGTTGCTGGAATGGTTGTGATCAATGGTATTTTAGCTTGAGGGTCCAATTCTGCGATCTTTTCTTCAAGTCTTTTAATCTCATGAGCAAGATCTTGCTGCTGAGCATCCAATTCCGATTTTTTTGTACGTATAGAACTGAGATCGTTCGACTCTATAATATCGTCTACAGATTGTTCTTTGTTTGAATTACAACTTACTATTGCAGTACTCAAAGCAATTACAGTTATTATATGTTTTAGTGTTTTCATAATTTTTTGATCGATTAATATTGTGAAACCTGATTTAATACGGTTTCTAATTCAGCTTTTTTATTGATAACGTCCAACATGGCAACTAGAAGTTCACGTTGCGCCGTAAATAATTGGGTTTGTGCTTGGCGTAACTCAAAACTTGATGCGATACCCTCAAAGAATTTTATTTCGTTCTTACTTTCAATACGCTCAGCCAGATTCAAGTTCGATATTTTATTGTCATAGTCTTCAATAGCAAATTGGTAATCGCTTTTGGCTGTTGCTATTTGAAGTCGAATTTCCTGTTCAACTTGAGTGAGATCCTCTTCGGCCTTTTCAAGATTTATCTTGGCTCTGTTTGTAGCGGCAGTTCGGCCTAATGAACTAAATATAGGAATGCTCATATTGACTCCAATAAGAGAGGATCCAAACCATTTTTGATCGCTGCTAACAAAAGTGAAATCATCACTGTTACCATTATAACCACCATTAATAAAGGCCTTTAATACAGGAAGTGCTTTACTTTTTTCGAGCTTTACCAACAATTCTTTTGAGACCTTATCATTCTCCGCTATTTTGTAATCAACGGTGTTCTCAATATTCTCATCGGCTTCTAAAAGGTTGAGGTCTATATTTTCAGTGGTCAATGATTCAAGAGTGTCTGTAAGCAAAGTAGTTGCATTGACATCTAATCCCAAGGTGATGTTGAACATTTGATAGGCCAAAACCTTTAAACGCACAGCATTATTTAAACTACTTTCAAGCCCAGAAAGCGTGATTTGTAGTTGCTCTACACTCTCTTCTTCCTCAAGACCGTTTTCAAATATCTTTTGTGTTTCGTCAAGATTTTTTTGTACCAAAGCCACATTGCTTACCAAAATTCTAACGCTTTCTTCGGCAAGTAACACATTTCCATAAGCATTGATCACTGCTTTTCGTACTTCGAGATCGGTTTTTTCTTTCGCATTCTCAGAAATTTCTAAAAACACCTTCGCTGATTGTAAACCCACTAAATAAGAACCATCAAAAAGTAATTGACTTACAGTAGCTGTTGCCGTTAAAGTTTGTTGAGTTCCAAAAACAATCTCCGAGAATTCACCAGGTGGGCCACCAGTAAATTCACTTGGAATTAAGGACACTTGTTGTTTAAGCCAATTTTGGTAGCCAATATCAGCATCTAATTGTGGAAGTCCAGTTGCTGTGGTCTCCCATTTTTGTTCTATAGCAGCATCTATATCTCTGGCCGCATTTTTGGCGATTCTGTTGTTCTCTAGGCCAAATACAATAGCCTCATCTAGAGAAAATGACTGTGCGTTTTCTTGAGCAAAACTAAAAAACGAACATAGAACCATTATTAATATAATTGGTATGCGCATTGTTTATAGTTGTTTTTTGATTTGATTTAAGATTTCTAAGCCCTTATCGGTACAAATACCCCTAAGATGATATTCCAAATAATTTTCCATTAGCATGTTCATTGAGAATATTTTTAATGGGAAAAGGTCCTTATCTTTCATGACTAGCATACTATTGAAGTAAATTCGTGTAATAAACTCCACATTTATCGAATCTCGATAGATGCCTAACTCAATACCTCTGTTCAGATTGAGCGAAACGCATTCTCGCATCACTTCAAATTGTTTGGATTTAAGAGTGGCATATATTTGAGGGTAGTATTTTTGTAATTGATATTGCGGTGAGGATTTTTCATCCTTTAAATGATCCATAATGAATCGTTTGATATCATAGATCTCTTCGATCGGATTTTTCTTTAGTTCACATATACAATCAATACCATGAGAAATAAGATCAAACATATAAAGAGTAGAAGCCTCAACTAATTTGGTCTTGTTGTCAAAATGATGGTAAATGGTTTTTTTGGAAATGCCCATGGCATTTGCGATATCATCCATGGTCACACTCTTAAAACCATAGTTCAAGAAAAGATCTGCCGATTTAATTAAAATTTGTTCTTTCATAAGGGACAGCAAAATTACTACAGGAAACTTTTAAAACCAAAATAGTTTCCAAAGTTTTAATGTTTTTTAACAGTTCAGCCTTAAAATGATCGTTTTAATACTTCTAATTGAGTTATTTTTGCCACATGCAGACCATACAATTTTATCAAACCGCCTTAAGTCAACATTTGGATTCCTTTAAAAAGTTTGGCGAACCAAATAATCTCTATCAACCCATTGCCTATATTCTTGAGCTTGGAGGTAAACGATTACGTCCAGTACTTACGTTGTTGGTAGCAGATATATTTGGGAACAACTATAAAAATGCCCTTAATGCCGCCTTGTCTGTTGAGGTTTTTCACAACTTCTCGCTCATTCATGATGATATCATGGATGAGGCACCATTACGAAGAGGAAAAGATACAGTGCACACCAAATGGGATATAAATACAGGAATATTGTCGGGCGATGCTATGCTCATTCTGTCCTATCAATTGCTGGAGCATTATGAGCCTGCAAAGTTCAAAGAACTGGTTGAGTTGTTTAGTAAAACAGCGATTCAAGTTTGTGAAGGGCAACAATATGATATCGATTTTGAAACTCGTAATGACGTCTCAATTCCAGAATATCTAAAAATGATCAAATACAAAACGGCAGTATTAATTGGAACGGCAATGAAAATGGGAGCCATTGTTGCTGATGCTTCTGCAGATGATCAAGATTTGATTTATCAGTTTGGAACTAATTTGGGAATAGCATTTCAGTTACAGGATGACTATTTGGATGCCTATGGTGATGCCGAAACTTTTGGGAAACAGGTTGGGGGAGATATTATTGAGAATAAAAAAACGTATCTCTATCTGAAGGCCTTGGAATTATTAAACGCTGAACAAAAAGAAACGTTGATTGACCTGTATAATAACCATGCATTTGAAAATGACTATAAAATTGAAAAGGTAACGTCCCTTTTTGAAAAAAGCGGATCAAAAGCAGCTACCAAGGATGCGATTCAACTATATACCGAAAAAGCATTCTCCGTCCTTGATGAGCTTAATCTTCAACAAGATCAAAAAATGTTCTTACATGAATTAGGGCTACAATTGATGAACAGAAAGATGTAATGCAATTACCAACAAGTTTCAATGCTGTTATTGAAAAGGCAGCATCACACAGTTTATACAAACAACTAATTATACAGTTAAATAAGGACTTGACACTTGGTTTAGTAGATCTCGAATTGGATCTTGATATTCTTCCAACAAGTTTAAAATATATTCTTCATGAAAAATTACAGCAACTAATTGACACTAATTACGAGACCTTTCTCAATTTGTTGTATATCATAGATGTTCCTGAAGAACGCATCAAAAGCATTCATGCCAATAACACTTTTGAATTCGCCAATGAAGTGACTTTTTTAATTGTTCAAAGAGAATGGCAAAAAGTTTGGATGCGGCATAATTATTCTTAAAAGTAGACTCTAACAAAAGGAACCCATGGATCGTAGTAGATACTGCGGTCACTATCGTATAGCACATCAAATCTAATTCCGAAGGTTACATTTCGGGTGCTATAACCTGCACCTAAAAACAAAGCAGGATACCAGTAATCTTCATCCTCATATAGAATAACTCTGTCATCAAAATTACGGCTTACATATAATTCCTCAAATTCTGCAGATAATTGGATCTCAGGTATAGGGTTAAAAAGTCCTAATATACTCGCCCCAATTATTGTTGAATTGTAGAAATTACTTTCTGATGCATAGGTGAAATTAAGGCCAGTCCCTAGTGCAAATTGATCATTAAATTGATATATAGCACTTGGTGCCAAAGTACCGCTAAAGAAATTACTCCCAAAACTTAAACCCACACCGCCTCCAAAGCGAACGTGATTCCAGAAATCACTTGATTTTTTTTGTGGTTCATCCTGGGCAAAAATGGAAAAACTAAATAGGAATAAAGTAGTGACAAGGACAATATGTTTGGTGAAGTAGATTTTCAGGCTTTTCATAATTCTATCAATTAATGTTTTAGACTTCATAAATATAATAAAACCACATCTAATAAAGGCAAAAGTTGTATTTTTGAAAAAATTTTGCAACCCTACAAACAGGCATACTAATCAATGGATAGATATTCCTTTTTAAACGCAGCTCATACAGCCTATTTTTCTGAACTATATGAACAATATCTAAAAGATCCTGATAGTGTTGAACCAAGCTGGCGTGCCTTTTTTCAAGGGTATGATTTTGGATCAGAAAATTACGGTCTCGATGGAGAGATCGTTGAAGGGGTGTCTACTCAAATTCCTGAACATCTTCAAAAAGAATTTCAGGTTTTAAAACTAATCGACGCTTATCGTACAAGAGGGCACCTATTCACAAAAACTAATCCAGTGCGTGAACGTCGCAAATATGCGCCAACCCTAGAATTGCAAAATTTTGGACTATCGGATGCCGATCTTAATACAGAGTTCAATGCTGGGGAAATATTAGGGATAGGTAAGCAAACATTGGCGTCTATTCGAAAACACTTGGAAGCTATTTATTGCGATGCTATAGGTGTAGAATATATGTATATCAGGCAACCTGAAGAATTAGAATGGATCCAGAATAGGTTGAACATAAATGATAACCATCCCAATTTTACAGTAGAACAAAAAAAGCATATCTTAAAAAAGCTGAATGAGGCCGTCGCTTTTGAGAATTTTTTGCACACCAAGTACGTTGGTCAAAAGCGCTTTTCGCTTGAGGGTGGTGAATCACTAATTCCTGCTTTGGATGCCGTTATTGAAAAAGCAGCATCATATGGTGTAAAAGAATTTGTCATGGGAATGGCGCATCGTGGCCGCCTAAGCACTTTGACTAACATTTTTGGCAAATCGGCTAAGGACATATTTAGTGAGTTTGATGGTAAAGATTATCAGGAAAAAGTATTTGATGGAGACGTAAAATACCATTTGGGTTGGACCAGTGACAGAGTCACTGATAATGGTAATCAAATTAATTTGAGTATTGCACCAAATCCTTCACATTTAGAAACAGTTGGTTCGGTGGTTGAAGGTATTACCAGAGCAAAACAAGACAAGTATTATCAGGATGATTTTAGCAAGGTGTTACCCATTGTAGTGCATGGCGATGCTGCAATTGCCGGTCAGGGTCTTGTATATGAGGTAGTTCAAATGGCCAAATTAGATGGTTATCGCACAAATGGAACCATTCATATTGTAGTTAATAACCAAATAGGATTTACAACTAATTATCTTGATGCGCGATCCAGTACATACTGCACTGATGTAGGCAAGGTAACCTTATCACCTGTATTGCATATTAATGCCGATGATGTTGAATCTGTTGTACATGGGGTTTTATTTGCTCTAGATTTTAGAATGCAATTTAAACGTGACGTTTTCATTGATTTGTTAGGTTATAGAAAATACGGTCATAATGAAGGTGACGAACCACGCTTTACGCAACCTAAATTGTATAAAGCCATTGCAAAACATAAAAATCCTAGACAGATATATGCCGAAAAATTGATCACACAGGGAATAGTAGATCAAGCTTATGTAGACCGTTTGGAGATAGACTATAAAGACCGTTTAGAAAGCGAATTAAAAGATTCACGAAAACAAGATAAAACAGTTATTACCCCTTTCATGCATGAAGCATGGAAAAATTATCCGCGTGCAGATAAGGAAACGATGATGCAAGCTGTTGACACGTCCTACTCGGTTGACAAACTTTCAAAAATAGCTGAGGTTATAGCAACTTTACCTTCCGACAAAAAATTCATTCGAAAAATCGAACGATTGATTCAATCGCGAAAAACAATGTTCGATTCAAACACCCTTGATTGGTCAATGGCTGAGCATTTGGCTTATGGTTCTTTACTGGAAGAAGGCTATGATGTTAGGATTTCTGGTCAGGATGTAGAGCGTGGTACTTTTTCACACCGCCATGCTGTTGTAAAGGTTGAAGACAGTGAAGAAGAGGTCATTTTACTCAACAATATTGCAGATGATCAAGGCCATTTTTCAATTTACAATTCATTATTATCTGAATACGGTGTGGTTGGATTTGATTACGGATATGCTATGGCAAATCCAAGATCATTGACTATTTGGGAGGCTCAGTTTGGTGACTTTAGTAATGGTGCTCAGATCATGATCGATCAATATATTTCTTCAGGAGAAGATAAATGGAAAACACCAAATGGTATTGTCATGTTGTTGCCACATGGGTATGAAGGTCAAGGCGCCGAACACTCTTCTGCTAGAATGGAAAGATACCTACAACTCTGTGCAAAAGATAATATGTTCGTGGCTGATTGCACTACCCCAGCAAACATGTTTCATTTGCTGCGACGACAAATGAAAGCCAACTATCGCAAGCCTTTAATTGTATTTACGCCAAAGAGTTTGTTAAGACATCCAAAGGTCATTTCAACAGTTGATGAATTTGCTAACGGATCTTTTCAAATGCTTATTGATGACACATCAGTAAAACCTGATCAAGTTAAATCCGTTGTATTTGTCACAGGTAAGTTCTATTATGATCTGCTTGAAGAACGCGAAAAACTAAACAGAGAGGATGTGGCATTAGTTCGTCTTGAACAGTTATTTCCTTTACCATCTCAAAGTATTCGTGCAACTTTAAAGAAATACAAAAATGCTGACGATATTGTATGGACTCAGGAAGAACCTCGAAATATGGGTGCCTATAGCTATTTGTTGATGCAATTGGAAGAGGCGCGATCCTGGAGAGCCGCTACACGCAGACCATATAGTGCGCCAGCAGCTGGAAGTTCAACACGGTCTAAAAGAAGACATCAAGAGGTAATAGACTTTGTTTTTGACAGAAGTAAAAACAACCAACGCAAATGAATAGAATAATTTTAATAGGATTCATTTGTACAGCAATGTTCTCATTTGGACAAACTGAGGAAGATTATTCGAATACTATGAATGATTTTAAGATGTTTTACAATGAGCATCAGTATGACTCGATCTATGCCATGTTTGCTGAAAGTATGAAAGGATTTATTACATCGGATGTACTAACGCAGCAAATGAATAGTTTTCATCAAATGGCTGGACCCATAGAGTCAGTGGCGCCGTTTGAC
>CAYZKX010000002.1:0-36582 GCA_964479055.1 uncultured Flavobacteriaceae bacterium | reverse complement strand
CCCTAGAAATGCTCCAGCGTTAACGCCCATATAGAAAATGGTATACGCCCCATCCTTCTTATTCTGATGGTTCTTATACATTTCAGAAATGATTGAGGTCATATTGGGTTTAAAGAATCCACTTCCAAAAACCAATAAGGTCAAACCGGTGTAGATAAAAAATTGTGTTTCCATGGCCATACAGGCATGACCTAAGGTCATTAGCAATGCTCCAACCGCTACGGCATAACGATATCCAATGATCTTATCGGCAAAATAACCACCCAACATAGTAGAGAGATATACCAAACCTGTGTAGGTGCCAAATAATGCCATTGCGTGTTCTCGTGGCCAACCCCAACCTTCGTCCATTAGCGATGCTGTAAAGAATAGCACCAAAAGGGCACGCATACCGTAATATGAGAAACGTTCCCACATTTCGGTAAAAAAGAGCACAAATAAACCAGATGGATGTCCTAGAACGGGGTTTTCAAAAAACTTTGCTGTAGATGATTCCTGACTCATGTTTCTACAGTTTAATTTGAGCCATCGGCCAATTCAAAACCTTCAGCTTCTTCATGACTTGTACCATCTAAATCTTCAGCACCATGTGTGAGACGCTTTAGTGGTTTTAATATTGCAATAATTAATATACCAAACAATGTACAGAAAATGGCTATCCCCGTAAATGTTTGAAATTCTCCAGCATTTTCAGAAATACCACCAACTAAACCAGCAAGTTTATTCCCTAAACCTGTTGCGGCAAAATATGCCCCCATCATAAATGACGCATATTTTAATGGTGCTAACTTAGTAATAAACGAAAGCGCAACTGGCGATGTACATAATTCACCAAGCGTATGAAATAAATAGGCCAATACTAACCAAATCATTGCTGATTTTTCAATTATATTCTCGCCATCCATTACTACTTCTGTAGACGCTTTACTCATAAAGAAGAAACCAAAGCCCATAATAACAACACCAATTGCCATCTTAAACAATGAGGAGGATTCTTTTCCCTTCTTTCCCCACCTATACCAAAATGTTCCTACTATTGTTCCTAAAGTTATAATGAAAAATGCGTTTATCGATTGAAACACTGCGGCAGGCACCTCATTACCAATCAAAGGCAAAGAGAATGATAACATTCGGTCCGTTTTCTGCTCGGTATAAATACTCATTAAACCTCCTGCTTGTTCAAAGGCTCCCCAAAAAACAATTACAATTAAAAAGGATAAAAACATAACTAACATTCGGTCCTTTTCAATCTTTGTTAATGGTCTTTTTCTAGCTTCTTGTTCTTCTAAAGAGGCTTTTGTACCACCTGAAAATTCGCCAACACCTTTAAGGTATTTTTGTCCATAGAGATAAACAATTTGACCTAACGCCATACCAATACCTGCTAAACCGAAACCATAATGCCATCCGTATTTTGCTGCTACGGCACCAACAATTAAAGCCCCTAAAAATGCGCCCAAATTTATACCTATATAGAAAATATAAAATCCTCTATCTCTTCTGTCATCTCCTTTTTTATACAAACCGCCAACCATTGAAGAAATATTTGGCTTTAAAAATCCAACACCAATTACAATCAATACCAATCCTGAGAAAAATGCCCACTGAGCATCAACTGCCAATATACCATGTCCTAAACACAATAATAATCCGCCTAACATTACCGCTTTCTTCTGACCTATAAATTTATCTGCTATCCATCCTCCTGGAATTGACGTCAAATAAACGAACATTGTGTAAGTACCATAAAAAGCAATAGTCTCGGCATTGGACCAACCGTAACCCGATTGTGGATCACCTACTATTACTGGAGCTATCAAAAATAGTGTTAGAAGAGCTCTCATGCCATAATAGGAAAAACGCTCCCACATCTCAACAAAAAATAACACGTACAATCCTACTGGATGACCAAGAAGTTGTTTTTCATGAGGCTGCTTTACTGCTGTATTCATAAGTTAAATATTAGTTAGTAATTAAATTAATTGAAATGGTAATGTGCTTTTAAATAAGTGGAAGTAAAAATAACTATATAAGCCATTACGATATTAAAGTATTGTCAAGTTTACTAAAAAATATGCAGAAAACCGTAACTATTGACTGTTAAATCGGCAATCTGCTCATGATACAGACAATATTCATACCATAATATTATCTTTGCTAAGTCTAATCAACTATTAATGCAAAAATCAGTAAAAGGCTTTTCAAAACTTTCCAAAACTCAAAAAATTGACTGGATTACCAGTACTTATTTTTCTGATGACGACACGGCTAAGAATATATTAAAGCAGTATTGGAATAGCGACCAGCAACTTCAAAATCTGCACGACGAGTTTATTGAAAATACACTAAGCAATTATTATTTACCCTTTGCTGTGGCGCCTAATTTTATGATCAATGGTAGTATTCATACTATTCCTATGGTTATTGAAGAAAGCTCTGTGGTAGCGGCAGCCAGTAAAGCTGCTAAGTTTTGGCTCGATCGTGGTGGATTCAAGGCCGAGGTACTTGGCACTCAAAAAACAGGTCAGGTACACTTCAGTTTTAGCGGTGAATTCAATGTTTTAAATGAGTTTTTTAAAGTCATTAAGCCAAGATTATTAGAGTCCGTCAAACAATTAACAATGAATATGGAGCGACGAGGTGGTGGATTGAAGGCCCTTAGAATAATTGACAAATCTCAAGACCTTAATAATTACTATCAATTACATGTTGAGTTTGAGACAATGGACGCCATGGGTGCTAATTTTATTAACTCCTGTCTTGAACAATTGGCGAAGACCCTAAAAGAAGAATCTGAAAACTATTCTGAATTTCAAACCAATAACCATCAATTAGACATCATAATGAGTATTCTGTCTAATTATGTTCCAAATTGTTTGGTTCGTGCCGAAGTGAGTTGTCCTGTTTCAGAACTACAAGGATCTAATGGCATTACATCTGAACGGTTCGCCGATAAATTTGTTCAGGCAGTTCAAATTGCTGAAGTAGAACCCTATAGAGCGGTTACCCACAACAAAGGCATTATGAATGGCATAGATGCTGTTGTGCTGGCCACTGGAAACGACTTTAGAGCCGTTGAGGCTGGGGTTCACGCCTATGCTTGTAAAGATGGCGCTTACCGTAGTCTGTCACATGCCATCATAGAAAATGGTGTCTTCAAGTTTTGGATTGAAATACCACTAGCTTTAGGAACTGTAGGTGGCTTAACCAAATTACACCCTTTAGTGAAGTTTGCCCTTCAATTGTTAGGAGAACCTAGCGCACAAGATCTCATGAAAATTGTTGCCGTTGCAGGGCTTGCTCAAAATTTTAGTGCTTTAAGATCCTTGATTACTACAGGAATTCAAGAAGGACATATGAAAATGCATTTGATGAATATTTTGAATCAGTACAAAGCTAGCGAAAAAGAAAAAGCACAACTATTAGAACATTTTAAAAACCATAGCATCTCCTTTAATGCAGTTGGTGAGGCCTTGAATGAAATTAGAGTAAAGGATGCCGACATATTATAGCCATGGCAAATTATTGTTAACAGCGGAATACGCTGTTCTGGATGGTGCTAAAGCATTGGCATTACCAACCAAACTAGGCCAGTCGTTACATGTAGAGGATGGAATAGGTAACGCATTACATTGGCAAAGTTTGGATAAAAACAATTCCTGTTGGTTTGAAACTCATATAAAATTGGATGAAATAGCAGATCAATTAAAAGCATGCAGTGATCCCATACTTCATAGGTTTTTAAGTATTATTCAGGCTGTGCACCAACTTAATCCTAATTTTTTCAATGCTAGTGCCGGTTCAAATGTTATAACCAAACTGGAATTTGATCGTCATTGGGGACTTGGTTCTTCATCTACGTTAATTAATAATATTGCCAATTGGACCAATGTTGATGCATATGAATTATTGGAGCTCACATTTGGTGGTAGTGGTTACGATATTGCCTGCGCACAATATGATGGCCCTATTATTTACCAAAACCATAATCACAATAGAATAGTCGAAGCTGTTACTTTTGATCCCGAATTTTCTGACCATCTCTATTTTGTCTATCTCAATAAAAAACGTAACAGTCAAAAAGCCATAGAAGCCTATAAATCTGTGAAAAACAACTTTAAAAGAGAAGCCATATTAAAACTCAATAGTATTACGATGGCCATTTTAGACTGTTCTGATTTTAAAGTGTATTGTGAACTTATTGAAGAACACGAAAATGTGATCTCAAATTTAATTGAGGAAGCGTCTTTAAAACAAACCCTGTTTTCCGATTTTAAAGGAACTGTAAAAAGTCTGGGTGCCTGGGGTGGTGATTTTATAATGGTAGCTTCACTAGAAGACCCGACATATTATTTCAATAATAAGGGATATTCAACTGTCATACCTTATCAAGAAATGATACTATAAAAAAAGGCCTCATTGTTCATGAGGCCTTTATATTAACTTAGCCTGTATTTAGTAAACAATAGCTCTATTATCCTTTATATCAGCTACTTCACGAAGTGCATTGTATAGTGCCGTGTTCACCGAGGTGATCTTGGCTTCGACAAAACGTTCGGATGCTGCATTGTAATTAGGCAGTTCTGTTGCAGGTGTAACTTTGGTTACCTGAACCATATAAACGCCGTTATTACCATCAATCAAGCCTGAGGTTGCGCCTTCATTCAATCCAAAGGCAGCACCAATAACTGCGGGCTCCTGACCTGCTCCTGAAAGCGTTGGGTTCTTCATATTCAAAGCAACTGCAGTTCTCACAGTTTGACCTTGTGCATTAGCCACTTCTTCCAATACTGAGCCTACAATTCCTTGACGAATGATCTCAGCCTTCTTTTCTTTTCTTAATATTGGTAGGACAGTAACTGAAGCGTTCTCTGTAGTCATCAATCCTTTTTTACCTTTAGCAGTCAATCTAACAACAACAAATCCATTGTTCAAAGGAAACCGTTTAACATCACCTACTTTAACACCATCTTCATAAGTCCAACGTACAATTTGACGTTGCGGGCCAAGACCAATAATATTTTCATCTAACTCCTTTAATCCTACCGAGACACGAACTTCATAGCCATTTTCTTCGGCTACAGCTTGATAATCACTATCAGCCACAGCAATCTCGAACTTGGATGTTTTGTTGAACACTTCGTTAATTGTAGCCTCTGAAGGCTCAATGGTTCTCGCCAAGTTGGCAATTTGAATAACTTTTTCTAAGTTTTTGCTTTCATCAATACTTATGATATGAAACCCAAATTTAGTTTCAACGATCTCCACACTTCCTTCATCTTCAAAATAAATGAAATCAGCAAAATCAGGATCAAACGTTTGCGGGTTGTAATTTGCATATCGCGTCCATCCAATATCGCCTCCTGTACCTTTTGTACCATCGGTGTTTATTTCATCTGCAACCTCAGCAAATTTCGTTTTATTATTCTTCACCAATGGTAGTATACTATCAACCATAGCTCTGGCATCATCATAACTAGTGGTTACTGTAGGCGCAGCTTGAAAAGCACCAACATAAGGAACTATTATATGACTGGATTTAACAGAGTCTGCCACCTGACGTATATCCACAACTTTTGAAATAGTAAACAATCCCGCTTGTTCATAAGGACCATAATTGTCACCAATTTCTCTTGCAAATAAACTATCACCAACGCCTACTGGCATTCTATCTTTCAACAAATATTGTGGGTTAAATTTTAATTCAGAATTCGTGTTCACAAACTCCTCATAATTATCAGTATTATTAAAACCAACAATAGTATCATTAAGTTTTGAGGCTTCATTGAATTCTACACGATCTTCAAGTAAACTAAGCAAGTCATTTTTAATTGCCTCTTCATCTTCAGGAGAAGCTTCTTCCAAAAATTGAACATACTGAATATCTCTTGTTTCTTCAACTTCAAATTGGTCTTGATGCTCATTCACATATTTGGCAATTTCCTCTTTAGATACTGCAACCGTGCTATCTGGGATGGTTGAATATGGAATCTGAATATATTTAATGTCTACGCGATCATTCTCTAATTGATGATCTAACTGACCATCTACTAGGGTTCCAGTGATTCCTGCACGCACCATATTAAAATATGTCTGTGACAGTCCATTAGTGGCCAGTGAATTCTCGTAGTTTTTCCAATCATCATAGTTCATTTGAACCTGATTTCCTAATAAAACCGGATCAGGGTAAATGGCTTCAAGATTGGCAATAAATTCATTTAATTTATTGTTATCAAATTCTCCTGCTTCATCTTTAAATTCGTCAAAGGCTTGTAATCCTTGCTTCAAAAGACCACGCATTTGATCTCTTTCAACTGTTAATCCAAGCTCTTCATATTGAGAGTCCAAAATCAAGTTTCGCAATTCTTGTTCCCACACCTGGTTTAAGGCCTGTGTATTCGAGACTCTGCCTCCAGAACGTTGCTGAGCAACCTCAACTTTTTGCATAAAGTCATCTCTTTCAATATCATTTCCGTTGACCGTTGCCACTACTAAATCTGAAGCACTAACACCACCTCCTCTAAATAGATCTGCAAGTACAAATGAGAATAATGCCATTGCAATCACTAATATTAAGATGAGTGAACGTTGTCTTATTTTTCCTAAAATTGCCATATTGTTATGTTATTTTATACAAAATACAGTGCGCGAAAATAGTATATTTCACGCACTTATGAAAGGGATAATACGTTATTTAACGAAGTTTGTAATACCAATCAAAAGGTGTTTCAACAATTAATCTACTTCATGTACTTCCATCAATACTAAATCAATTTTAGTATTCGATACCTCTAGAATTGTAAAGCGTAGATTTTCTATTTCCAGTTCATCATTTTTTTGAGGAATTTCTTCGGTTCTACTTACTATAAAACCACCCAATGTTTCGTAGTTTTCATTCTCTGGCAAATTGAGTTTATAGGTTTCATTAATATAATCCACTTCCAATCGTGCCGAAAATTTATAAGTATTGTCGTTTATGCGTTCTTCAATTAGGTCAATACTGTCGTGTTCGTCCTCTATTTCACCAAACAATTCTTCAACGATGTCTTCAATAGTGATTATTCCTGATGTTCCTCCATATTCGTCTAAAACTACAGCAATACTTTTTCGCTTTTTGATCAGCACATTCATGATATCATTGATCAACATAGTTTCAGGCACAAATTCAACAGGCATGATAATGGACCTAATAGTTTTTGGCTTTTTAAATAAATCGAATGAATGCACATAGCCCAAAATATCATCAATGGTATCTCTAAATACCAAAATCTTGGAGTAACCCGTGTTGGTGAACCGATCACTGAGATCTTTTATGCTGCTGTGAATTTCAACTGCTTCCAATTCCGTTCTTGGCACCATAACTTCTCGAGCCTTGACTTCTGAGAATTCTAATGCATTTTGAAAAATCTGAATTTCAGTATCTACTTTTTCATGTTCTTCAACAGTCTCCATCTGTTCGGAAATATAATTACCTAGCTCAACTTTAGAAAAGGCCAGTTGGACCTGATCGCCTTCTGTTTTAAAAATATATTTAAGTATAACATCAGAAATCCAGATCACAAAATCGGAGATCATAGAAAACAAAAGGTAGAACACATAAGCCGGAAAGGCAAACACCTTTAAAAAGGTATTTGAATAAATTTGAAAAAACACTTTGGGTAGAAATTCTGCAGTTATTAAGATTATAATCGTTGAAATAACTGTTTGTGACAATAAACTCAGGTCAGTCAACAAATAGTTAAGCATCGCTGATGAAGTAGGTAACAAAGTTTTAAACCAATCTACTAGCATATCGCCCATAAAAAAACCATAGATTACCAGTGCTATATTATTACCTATCAGCATGGTAGCAATAAATTTTGACGGTTTAGCAGTAAGTCTGGTCAATACTTGTGCCAGGAATCCTTCTTGTTTTTTTTCGATTTCAATATGGATCTTATTGGAAGAGACATAAGCAATCTCCATACCTGAAAAGAAGGCCGAAAATATTAATGAAACAATAATGGTTACTATTTCAGCACTCATTTTTTCTGCTTTCCATAATCTTCAAATCGCTTTCTGTATTTTTTTCTGAAGAAATACATGAACAAAGCCAAGACCGCAAATAATAATGAGATATAGGCGCGTTGCCTATCGGTATTCCAATTGGTAATCACATCGTAAGAAAATAGGACTACAAAAAATAAATAGATATACTGTAAGAACTTGAGTAGTTTCATAACATAGAAATAGCTATTAGCTATGTAAATATAAAGATTATTCGTTTAGGTACACCAAACCCGTGACTTCTAAAACATGGGCATTCGTGAAATTGCGATTACTGTCAAAACCGTTGCCATTTATAAGCTGATCCTTTGTTCTAAATTTAACAGGTTGGTTAGTGAATAACCATTCATTCTTCAAATCGTAATAAAGTTGATCAGCAAAAAGCGTATCGCCATTGTGCGTGTGCAAAACAACATTCCCTCGGAGATCAATGATGTCGGTTTTATTGTATACAATAGCGTAATCAGCTATCACATTACTACGGTTATCATTATCGTCATAGAGGGTTAAGTCTGCACCTTCGGGAAATTCATTATAAGCAAAATCCCTGTTGGAATAATCCAACATTTTAGGGCTTTTCAACACCGACTTCAATCGACCAGAGTCGGTATATTTGGTATTTATATTGTGAGTAATTGTTAATGGTCCTGCTGAAGGTCGACCAATATTTTGTACTTCCTTAAAATTATTTTTACAAGAAAAAAACATGGTCACAGCAAACACTGTGACCACGAATTGTAAAATATATTTTAAAGACGAATACATTATAGGCTTGGTACCGTAACAGTTCTACCTATCCAGCAGCCAATACTAATTTTTTCACCAGCTCTACCAGCCGAGAAAATATCAGATTTTGACGGTGCTTTGGCTGAATAATTAGCAACACTTTGAGAGGCTGCTTTTTTCAAATTAGGATCTACGCGTCCTGCTTTTGCAGCTTCCTGAGCGGCTAACCAGAATACGGCACGTTTTGAAAATCCATCTGTACCGCAGTTATTAGCACTGCTGGCATACATGGCTGAGATCTGCAAGTGACAGCTTCCCATAGACGGGTTTTCTTTTAAGGCCTTATTAAAATAATTTCTTGCCTGACCATAACTTCCTTTTTTCTTGAAGTTTGAAGCAATTCTATATAGTATACGCGCTTTTTCATAACTATCGGTTTCCAATTCTACGGCTTGATTGTAGAATTCTAAAGCGGCATCACTATCACCAGTTTTGTCTTTAAGAATTCCTAAATAGTATGCTGTTGAAGCGTTAGGTGACACACTGTTTTTTTGTTGTACTATTTTAACAAACAACGGATCATCAGTACACTCTTTGGTATACAATCTGTTCATTGCACGTTGCAACCATAACGCATCGTTCTTATTTTCTTCATAGTTCTTGTTATACAATGGAATCAAGTTTTCGCAATTTGCACGATCACCAAGATCTTTATCCATTCCACTGCTTATTTGATCATATGCTTTTAAGAAGGTAGTATATGAGCGCACCTTTTGAGCGTCTTTCTTACTTAAAGTTACTTCGGTATCGTCAGTAGGCACAAACTTATTTAAGCGTTGCGTGTAATTTTTTACTTCGGCCTCAACCTTTTCAGAGATCTCGTCATATTTAGTAAACAAGTTCTCGGCTGGCATTTGATTGGCATCGTATAAATTTACAGCCGTTTTAAAATAGGTGTAAAGAGCTTTAGGGTTTGTAAAGGTTTTAGCGTCTTTTTTGTAGGCATCATCAAAGGCACTATAGATTTGAGAATCGCTCTTTCCTAATTCTTTTTTGTAGTCATACATTAACTGGGCTTTATCTGATAAGATATCACCAGTCTTCGTTTTTGAAGGGTAGTATTGAATACGCTCATCATATAATTTCATTAGGTCATTCAAATAATCCATTTGTTCACTTCCTGAACTCTTTTCGATCTTATGCTTTAAGATCTTTTCTCCTGATGAAAAAATTGATAAATGGTACTTTGGATTGCGTTGTCTTAACTCCATCCAAGGCCCATACGCAGCATCATAATTCTTTGCCTTCACATACTCGGCAAAAATTGACAATGTCTCTAAATCTTTATCCTGTGCATTCACGGTGCTTAAACCCAGGAAAAGCATTGCTACTAAAAGTGTAATCTTCGTCTTCATTTTTTTAGTATTATATTAATTAGTTTAATTTTCTTTTTTGGAACCATCTGTCATTTAATGACAAGCTTATTTGAAAGCTAAAAAAGTTCTCCTGCACTAAATTAGCGCTGGTTGTTCCTAGCTGGCCATATTCAAATCCAATATTTGTATTTGACAATAGGCGTCCCATTGGTAATCCTACTCCAAAAGATATGCCAAACTCATTTATACTCTCACCATTGATCTTCAATCCCGTATTTTCAAATCGTACCCCAGCACGATAAACCACCCGCGACCAATAGCTGTTAAACGATCTATAATTTGGTATTACAAATCCGCCTAGATTAAATGACGATGAATCTTCAAACTCTGAATTCGTAACATTAGGCGCTATCGGATTTGCAAACTCACTAGTTTTTAAGAACGAATACTCAGCACCGACAAACCAACGATGCGGCTGTCCAATCCCTGCACCAAAGCTTGTTTTGGACGGCAAGGTCAGGTCGGTGGTTTCCAGACCGTCTTGAGACAGATCGGCAATAATTTCGCCTACAGGAAACTCAATTCCACTAAATGGATTAATGGCAACTGTTTCAAAGATACGTTCATTTTGCGACTTTAGGTCTGCTGATGGTGTATAAACAAATGCAGTGGTTAATTGAAACCTATCACTGATCATGGGATTATATATCGCTCCGATGTTAAAATTGAACCCACTAAGGTCTGATCTGTTTCGTTGTCTACTTTGATATTGTAATGGATCACCTTCATCATCATAAACAAATTCCAAGGCATTGTTTTGAATATTTCCGAAAAAGTAGTTGGCCTCAACACCTACGCTAAGATTCTTTGTTAATTGATAACCAAAGCTTAAAAACACTCTGTTCAATCCACCTTCTCCAGTGTAACGATTAACTGGTAAAATGGTGTCGGCAACCATGTCCTCAGCCTCCAGACGATAGCCCACCGATGTGAATGGAGTTACGCCAATTGTAGCTCCAAATTTACCCATAGGCAATGACAATGCCATATAGTCAAAAGTACTCACATTTGTATTATCCGATTGGTTGGCTGTTTTTAATGTGGTTTCGGTATGAGATGCTCCTACGGTAAATTTAACCAGTCGACCCTCTTCATTGAACATCTTAAGTTTGTTCCCTCCGTTAGCTGCCGGGTTTCTTAAATTTACATGAATACTATCTGAAAAAATACTGATATTTCCCATGGATCTGTTTTCTACAGTTCCTTTAAATTTTATACTTCCAATACCATAAAAAGAGTAGGGCGATACGGTTCCTTCTTGAGCATATACATTTAACGCCAAAAACGCTAAAAAAACTATACAAAGTTTTTTAATCATCAATCTAAATTAAGTTCCAAAATGTAGTTTAGTCCGTCTAATAGGAAATTTGAGTTCGCAAATATGCCATTTTTTAATCGCTTTGACAAGAATTTACCGTCTCCACCTGTTAAAATAACTGTTAAATCTTGAAATCTGCTTTTATATTCTTTGATGACACCTTCAATTTCATAAACCACACCGTTCACCACACCCGAATGCATGGCGCCATTAGTGGACTTTCCTATAATATTCTGTGGGGCTTTTCTTTTTAATAACGGCAGGTTAGCCGTTAAATTATTCAAGGTCTTATAACGCATATTAATCCCGGGTGAAATAGCACCTCCTAAATAAATATTTTCTTGCGTAATAAAATCGTAAGTAATGCAAGTTCCTGCATCAATAATCAAGACATTTTTATCATTGTATTTTAAAACCGAAGCGCTCACTAAAGCTAAACGGTCTACACCTAATGTTTTAGGAGTGTCATACTCATTTTTAAAAGGTAACTTAGACGTATGTGATAAAACGTGAATCTTCAATCTGGACTGCAAGGCTTTTAGATCCTTTTTTGCGAACTGTCCAACCGCAGATAGAATACCATGATTTATGGATGGGTACTGTTTATTTAATTTATCAATGGTAAGGATCAACTCATCATACTCGACTGTTACTTTTTTGAGAAGGCGGTATCTGGAATATACAGCCACCTTAACAAAAGAATTACCAACATCAATTATGAGATTCATCAAATGGTATTAAAGATTCAAATTTACAAAACCTAAAACTAAAAAATCCCGAACGCGATGGTCGGGATTTTAAAGTGGTACCTCCAGGAATCGAACCAGGGACACACGGATTTTCAGTCCGTTGCTCTACCAACTGAGCTAAGGTACCATTGCAATTGTTGTGATTGTTATCACAAACAGCGTGCAAATATAATTTCATTTTTAATTCTGAGCAAAACTTTAATTACAATTATTAGCAATTCCTACTAGCTTAAACTCGGTGAGCTCTGAAGATTCAATAACATATCTTCTACCATTGCGCTTAAATTGTAATTAGGCTGCCAATTCCAATCTGTTCTAGCATGGCTATCATCAATAGATTCTGGCCATGAAGCCGCAATTTTTTGTCTGAAATCAGGGTTGTAGATAATAGTAAATTCCGGAATGTGCTGTTTGATCAGTCCTGCGAGATCTTCTGGTGTGAAACTAAAGGCCGACAAATTGTAGGACGATCTTATTTTTATATCCTCACTATCAGCTTGCATTATGTCAATAGTTGCCTTGACGGCATCTTCCATATACATCATAGGTAAAGCTGTATCACCATTGATAAAACAACTGTAATGTTCTGAAGTGATCGCTTTGTGAAAGATCTCCACGGCATAATCAGTAGTTCCACCGCCAGGTTGTGTTTTCCAACTTATTAGTCCGGGATACCTGATACTACGTACGTCAACACCATAATTTTGATGGTAGTATTCACACCAACGCTCCCCTGCCATTTTAGTGATCCCGTAGACTGTAGTTGGCTCCATAACCGTATGCTGAGGGGTATTTAATTTTGGTGTTGAAGGCCCAAAAACTGCAATACTAGATGGCCAAAATACTTTTTTGATCACACCCTCTTTAGCGAGATCCAAAACATGTAAAAGGGAAGTCATATTCAATGACCAGGCTTTATCAGGATATTTTTCTCCAGTTGCACTTAATAGTGCAGCTAGTAAATAAACCGTATAAATATCATGTTTTAAAACACATGCTTTGATGCATTCAAAATCTTTTGCATCCAAGATCTCAAATGGGCCCGATGACACCACTTCATTATCGCCCTCTCTAATATCGGAAGCTACCACCATATTACTTCCCAACTGCGCCCTTAATTTTAAGGTGAGCTCCGACCCTATTTGCCCACAGGCACCAATAATCAATACTTTTGACGGCATATACTTTTTGAAGTGTGATTAATTAATTGCCCCTAAAATTACTCAAATTATAATAACAGAAATCAATATTGCAGAAATAAAAGTTAAAATCTCAACTCTCAGTTTCGTATGTATCTGTATTTGATTATTTTCGGCCTATGCGATTTTCAAAAATTATTGTCTTATCCATTGCATGTAGCTTTTATATGAGCTGTAATGATAATGCGCAGCAAGTAGAAGACACATCAGCCCAGGATCAAATCAACGCACCGAGCATTACTGCCAAAGACACTGAAGACCTGTCATACACGGAATATGCACTAAGTGATGTGTCCAACACACATACTGCAAATTGGTTGAAGTTTCAAGAATTGCAACAACACATTTTGTCATTAAAAAAGGGTGATCTTAATTTTTTCAAGGACGATAAAGCGCTTCTAGAAGGTTTTATGGAAGAATTGAAAACAGAGATTCCTGAGAAATTAAATGAGACTTCAATATTAGTACGTTTAGTGGCCCTTGAAACCGCGTCATTCAAATTACACGACGAAGCCGTTTTCAATAGTGAAAGTCAGGAAACACTGTTAGAAGCCATTAAAGAAATGCTTATTGCACATACCAATATGATATTTCAGATCAACAAGAAGTTCGAAAAAGAGGCACAGAAAATAGAAAAACCAACCTAATCCCAAAGTGTGATTTGGGTAAAGTGGTAATGAAACAAAACATTATTGGTCAACACCACTATGAATTGGATATGACAGACTATACCACAGTTATCTATTTCATAAATCTCTGTTCGCAGGGACGAACTGTCACTAAAAAGTTAATTTTAAAATAAGCTTAGGCGATAAAAAAAACAGCATTAATGCTGTTTTTTTTATCATAAATCTTTGTTAAGGTGTAACAATTTTAGCCTTTAGGCTTCTAAATAATAAGTAAATTACGAATCATCAAAAATTAATCAAAAATGCATTTTAAAATCAAACACATTTTTGTAGCTGTTTGTGCACTGACGTTAGTGACTACTGCCTGCAAAAAAGACAACCCAAATAATGAGTTTGCCGAAGCAGAAAAAATCCCGGGTATCGTCCTTGAGAACATGGACACACTTGTTAGCCCGAAGGACGATTTCTATAACTACGTTAATGGAAATTGGATGAAAACAAATACCATTCCTGAAGATCAATCGCGATGGGGTGGATTTGGTGTTTTACGTAAATCAACACGTAATGATGTTTTAGAAATTGTTAAAACAGCAAAAGAATTAGGCACTTATGCCGAAGGTACCGATCAGAAAAAGGCACTATTGCTTTTTGAAACCGAATTGGATACAGTAGCCCGTGCGGCAGCAGGGCTGGAGCCTCTTCAACCAATGCTTTCAGCTATAGATGGCATTACCAACATTAGCGATATGCAAACGGTCTATGCTCAAACACTTGGTGTGGACGCACCATTTTTTGGATTTACAGTATTCCCTGATCTTAATGACAGTAGCATCAATGCACCTTACATCACCCAAGGTAGTTTAGGGCTACCTGATCGTGATTACTACGTTTTGACCGACGAAAAATCGGATGAACGTCGCGAGCAATACAAAGATCATATCACACGTATGATGCAGTATATAGATTACAGCAAAGACGAAGCTCGTGCTGCTGCCGAAATGATCCTGGATGTTGAAACTAAACTGGCAGAACCGCAATTAGATAAAGTTCAAAGTAGAAATATTAACAACTTCAACAACCCAAGAAGTATCGAGCAGTTAACAGCAATGATACCAGCTGTAGATTGGAATAAGTTCATTTCTGAAATGGGCGTTGAGCAACAGCTAGATACCGTTTATGTTTTAGAGCTTAAATACATGGAAGAACTTCAAAATGTATTGACATCTACGCCAATAGACGATATTAAAACCTTAATGAAATGGAGCACACTAAATGCTGCTGCCAGTTATTTGAGTCCTGAATTAGAAAAAGCAAACTGGGACTTCTACAGCAAAACATTACGTGGTACAGAGACTCAGCAACCAGCTGAAGAACGTGCTATGGACAATGTTACAGGCGCCGTTGGTGAAGCTATTGGAAAGTTGTATGTAGATGCTAAGTTCCCGCCAGAAGCTAAGGAAAAAGCTGAAAAGATGATCGCCAATGTGATCACAGCCTTTAAAGCAAGAATTGACAAATTAGACTGGATGGGTGAAGAAACCAAGGAAAAAGCAAAACTCAAATTAGACAAATTTACGGTTAAGATCGCCTATCCTGATGAGTGGCAAGATTATTCTGATCTCATGATCAAGGAAGGCAACAACTATGCTGAAAATATACTGGCATTAACCGATTGGAACTTAAAAGATAATATTGCCGATCTAGGGCAACCAGTAGATAAAAAAGAATGGGGCATGCCACCTCAAATGGTAAACGCTTATTTCAATCCGCTGAATAACGAGATCGTTTTCCCAGCCGCTATATTACAACCTCCATTCTATAACTACACAGCGGATGAAGCTGTAAATTATGGTGGTATTGGTGCCGTTATCGGTCACGAGATCTCACATGCCTTTGACGATCAAGGTGCACAGTTTGACAGTGATGGTAATTTGATCAACTGGTGGACAGAAGAAGATCTTGCCGAATTTAAAAAGCGTGGTGATGCTTTAGCCGATCAGTATTCTGCTATTGAAGTTGCCGACAGTCTCTTTATCAATGGTCGTTTTACTTTAGGTGAGAATATTGGTGACCTTGGAGGTTTATTAGGTGCTTATGACGGACTTCAATTGCATTTTGCAGAGAACGGTAGACCGGATGACATTGATGGATTTACTGCAGAGCAGCGCTTCTTTATGTCATGGGCTACAGTATGGCGTACTTTGATTCGTCCTGATGCCTTAGAGACGCAAATTAAAACCGATCCGCATTCACCGGGATACAATAGAGCCATTCAACCGTTAAAGAATATCGATGCCTTCTATGAAGCATTCGATATTAAAGAAGGAGATGCCATGTGGTTAGCTCCAGAAAAACGTGTACGTATTTGGTAAGAAAAAGATCATAAATAAAAAAGCAGCCAATTGGCTGCTTTTTTTTATGCTAATAAAATTTTATTGTTTTTGCGCGATAATGGCATCTTTACTGATCTGCGCCAGATTAAAATTAGGTGCCACCTGAAGGGCTTCATCCAAAATGGCGATAGCCGCATCTTTATTGGTTTCAGGGTTCTCTTTGAATTTAGACAAGCTTTTTAAATATAGGAAACTGGCCTTAAAAGGTACCTGATATGGCATTTGTTGCTCGTAATAAGTTTGCTTCATTTCCGGCGTTGCATTGGCCATCCCGTAATCAATATATGTTACCGCTCCTGCCAAGTCATCAACTCTTATCTTAAGGTCGGCCAATTGATAAGCCACTACAATACTGGCTTGGCGCTTAAAGATCTCCTCGTAATGAACAATTGCACCTTGTAATTCACCAAGTTGTTCCAAGCACACTGCTTTGACCTCAATAGCTAAATTTGAATCCGTGGGTTTCAACTCAGCCGATCCCAAAGTGTTCAATGCTTGTACATGACTGCCATCATTCATATAGATCGCAGCCAAGGTATCACGACGCTCAATGCTTGGTGATAAAATATTTAAATGTGTAAGGGCACTTACAACACCATGAATATCACCTTGCGTTTTCATTTGCTGGTAGTAGGCTTCATAATGTTTTAAAAGTTCGGCATTGGTTTGTGCAATTCCCTGAAATGCACAAAGTAATAGGAGTATTACTGTATTTCTTTTCATCATCAAAATTTTAAGGGTTCAAAACTAATGAAATCCCTTGCAATTGCAATGCCAAACTAAAATTTTTAGTCTATAACAATGGTTTTCATTAAAATTACAGCGTCATTTAATATAAAAGGTTTGGCAATCATTGCGCTCGATCGTGGTTGTAAGCCAAAGGAATTATTCTGTAACAAGTCATTAGATGATTCATAGATCACCAATTCTGTACGTTGCCCTCGCGGAATGGTAAACTTCATATCCAGAGGTTCATTGTCCGTCACATAGTAACTAAACAATCTGTTTGATCTTCGGTTATTAAATACTGGCGCATTAAGAGATTCTTTATAGGCAGGTATACCATTAATCACTGCGTCTTTAAAGATATTCTGAACACTAGAAAACAGTTCTATACGCTGTACATTCCGTTTAGAAGCCACATAAATAGACACTTCCCGCTGGTCACCAATTATGGTGTCTTTATACACTTCGATCTCCGGATAGATCAAAGCCTTCATATCGGTATTTTTTGAGTAGGTGAAACCTGAATTATATTTACTGCCTACAATATTGGTTTGCAGATCCACAGCGTTGGTCGCTTCATCGAGTACCTGACTGGTGTAATCGTCTAAACTGCCATCATAAGTAGCCCAATAAGCCACATTCTTATCGATATCCTGCATAAATACCAAACTATTAGGTTTAGGACGTTCTTCGTTAAATCCTGATTTAAACTGAGCCGCGATCAAATAACATAGTGCTACAAAAAAGATCACATAGGCCCATCGCCGCTTGTGACGGAAAAATCCAAATATTGAGATCAACAGTCCAAACATGAGCACAACCAAAAACATAGACACCAACTTAATGGTTAATGACAATCCTCCTATTCCCATGAAAAAGCCGAGACCAACTGGGAACATCTCTAAAAACGGACTAATAACGAAGAGCATAGGGAAACAAATTAGGGCCAATCCCGCTAAACTCGGTTTCCGTTTTTGTATAAGTAAGAATAAACTCAAACAACCAAAATACACTGGCACCACAAAAAAGCTAGCACCTTTTAAATACAAGACCATTAATAGGCTTATCAACCACCAAAGTAATATAGGAGCTACTAATATACTTACCGTATTGCCCGGCTTATAAAAACGGCTATAGATCCACGAACAGATGGCAAGGCTGATTAAACAAAAGGCAATAATATACAAGTGACCGTTATAGGTAAACCCATGTAGCATCTCTTTGTACTGCGGGTTTATAATCTTTATTATTTCCCACAACAAAAACCCCATCAATAGGCTTGATAATAGCGATAATAACAAGGGATAAAAGCCTTTTATAACATCTTCCTGAATGAGCTTGCGTTTCTTAAATCCTAACACTATCAATCCAACAAACAGCAGTAAAGCCATTATTTGCATTGGCCAAATCCACGAGAACGGATAACTTACTGTTTTAAATAGCGGTACATTAAAATATACTTTATCTTCTCTACTTTTCACGGTGGTCAGATCGGCATCAGCAAAATAATGCATCATCGACATCAAATAACGTCCTTGATGTTCGAGGGTGTTACGGTCCAGGCGTTCAAAGGTATCCATAGACGTATGGTAGTCATAATGATCATCAATAAATGCGAAGTTGAATCCGTCTATATTGCCGTCTTCTCTAAATCGAGTGAGATCGGTATCATTAGGCAACATCTTGTAGATACTATATGCTAAAGAATTACCCACTGGATGTGATGGATTGGCTTTAGTATAGCCATCGATCAAATTGGCATTACCTGAATTGGTCTCCACCAGCATAAAGCTTGGTCCACCACTACCGCGTGCTTCAAAGTTAAGCACCAGACCCACGTCCTTGGCCCATTCGTGTTTGTTCACAAAAAGGTCTGCACCATTCAATCCCAGCTCTTCGGCATCAGTAATTAGGATAATGATATCGTTCTTTGGTGTCTTGCTTGATTCCATGTATGCCCTTACCCCTTCTAAAATGGTGACCACACCTGAGCCTGCATCACTAGCACCATATGATGAATGTGGCGCGCTATCATAATGGGATAATAAAAGCAGTGCCTTTTTTGAATTGCTGCCTTTAATGCGTGCCAATATGTTTTTTGGTTTTACCAGATTGCCCCATTTGGTGAGCGAGAATCCTTCCTGTACCTGCGTCTCTAAACCCAGATCTTCCAATTGTGCAATAATATAGTTTCGTACTTCGGTATTGGCCTTGCTTCCTACAGGATGTTGTTCTTTGGATATTTCCCGTAAATGTACAAGGGCCCTAGCCGACGAGAATTGGTCAACCGCAGTGTCAATATCCGAAACTTGCGAAGGTAGAAGCGCTGAATAGCTCCAATATATAGCGGCACTAATTAGGAGTACAGCAATAATTTTTTTAAACATATTTCAGTTCTAGTTAGACAGTATATAAATTTAGTAAAATTAAAGTTTAGGCCATATCGGTAAAAATAAGTAACTTAAACAATTCGGAACGACTAAATTGTATCATTATGGGAATTAAAAGTTTTCAAGGTGCCAGAAAAGCGCAAAAAAATGTAGTGGACACCACACCAATTCGAGTCAAAGATTATATGACCACAAAACTTATCACTTTTAAACCAGAACAATCGGTAGAGGAAGTGATCCAAAGTTTAATAAAAAACAGAATATCAGGAGCTCCTGTAGTTAATGATAAGAATGAGCTTGTTGGCATGATCAGTGAAGGCGATTGCATCAAACAAATAAGTGAAAGCCGCTACTACAACATGCCTCTTGAAGGCAATACGGTAGAAAAACATATGGTGCGCAATGTGGATACCATTGATGGAGAAATGAATGTCTTTGATGCGGCCAATAAATTCTTAGATGCCAAGCGCCGACGTTTTCCAATTGTGGAACATGGTAAATTGGTTGGTCAAATTAGTCAGAAGGATATTTTAAAGGCGGCCATCAAACTAAAAGGTCAGAACTGGAAATAATCTAATTCAAAAATTCCCTTTCTTTAGGTCGTGCCTCAGGGAGATCAGTGATGATCAGTTTTTGAGTATTTGAACTTTCAAGAGTTGCTATTCGAGAATAGTTTAATCCAGGCTTGGGTTCACTCATGGTCTTCCATTTGGCAATGCCTCCTACGGTGATCTCCTCTCCCACTTCAATAATTCGTTCGGAGTAACGCAGTGTTTTATTCATACCTAAAAAATTTTTACTATCCACGTTATAGCGCCTTAGAACCGATTCGAAATCGGTACTCGGATTATTTAAAAATCCCGACCGTACACTGGAATCGATCACCATATAACTGCTGTAGTTCTTTGGTGTAGTAGTGGGTTTGATCATGACCACCTCATCACCTTGTTTCAAGAAAAAGTCCTGTATTTGTTCATCGCGAACAATGGTACGCCAATAGCGACTGTTGCCCGTATTTCGACGGCGTTCAATAGTGATGTGATAGGCGACGCATTTGCGTTTGCTGAATGGTGCTACCAACGGCTCATGAACATGTAAGGTCTTGCCTGTGATCTTGGTGAGTTGATGGCTTTGTATTTTGGCGATCTTACTAAGTTTGAATTTTTTTAGCTGACGTAAGATCTTCTGCTTCTTACCATAATAATGCGCTGCGAATACAATGCTCACTATGGCAACAAATACAATAATGGGAATTAAAAAAGTGGTATTGCTCTGAAGCGCTGGTATCATAAATGCAGTTTACATAATATGTATGTGAAATTGCAAAATCGTTACAGCTTCACTCGCGCTTCACTAAGGCATAGAAATCGTTCTCTAAGGGTAAATACCCTTGATCATACACAAAATAATATACCTTTCCAGCCTTAGTAGTATAGATGCTGGTGATGTAATTAAAGTCAAACCCTTTCTCGATAAGTTTCGCTCTTGAGGTCTTGGTCTTCTGCTCTGGATTAAGACCTTCAAGGATGCGATAGTTCTTCCGCAGGCGGTTATTGGTATTTCGAATAAGGTTTTTGCTGTCCTTATTGATACGATTATTATACGTGTTGCGGCAGCCATCACTGCAAAATTTCTTATCGATACGCCCAACGATGCGTTCGCCACATTCAAGACATGCTCTGTTCATATTCTTCTTTTTTTAATGCATACCAACACGCTGTGGTGTTCTCATACGCAAAGTCTTCTATATGTTTCAATCCTATTTTTTGCAATACCTTATTTGACGCAATATTTTCAATCAAGGCGATGCCATCAATTACCTCATAATGCATCACTTTAAAACCATAGTCCAAAGCCACTTTGGCCGATTCGGTAGCGTAGCCTTTTCCCCAATACCGCGGAATAAATCGGTAACCAATGTCATAGAAATCCTGTTTTCCGTTTAGGACTTCTTCTTCTCCTGTATTAAATTTTAAGCCAGACCATCCAATAAAATCTCCCGATGCCTTCTCTACAGTCACCCAGCGCCCAATGCCACGTTCAATGTACTGCCGTCTGATGAATTCAATATTATCTATCACCTCCTCTTTGGTGGTAACAGGTTTATTATCAATATATTTTCGCACCAATGGATCGCTATCCAATTCAAACATGGGCTCTACATCACTTGGTAACATTTCGCGTAGTATCAATCTTTCTGTTTCTGCAAATATTTTCATGGTTGTACCATTTTAGATACCAGTTCTTTGAATAATTTGTAGGCCACCATGGCGGTAATATGATTGCTATCACGTTTGGGGTTCAGCTCAACGAGATCGGCTCCTACTATATTTACCTGTACCCCATGCAATACTGAAATGAGCTCTCTGGTAGTCATCCCTCCCGGTTCGTGATGAGAGATTCCTGGTGCATAGGACGGATCGAGCACATCGATATCGAGTGAAATGTAAAGCGGACCTTGCAAGCTGTTTAAAAACTCCAGGTTAAAGTCTTTCATCTCGATCACCTTCACATTAAAGCGTTGGGCCTGTTCCCTCTGGTGTGTAGTATAGGTGCGTATGCCAACTTGGGTTAAGGATTGCACCAATCTGGTTTCCATTAAGCGTGCAAAAGGTGAGGCATGGGAATATGGATTCCCTTCAAAATCGTCATAGAGATCGGTATGCGCATCCAAATGCAAAACATGCAGACCGGGATAAACCTGGGCATGGGCTTCGATTATTGGAAATGACACCGAGTGATCACCTCCCAGACTGAGAATAGGTTGGCCAGCACTCAGCTCGATTTCAATGCGTGATTTGATGGCATTGTAAGCCTTTTCCGGTGATAGATCTTTCAGATCCATATCACCCAGATCGGTGTAATTCACCCCTTCAACTATTTCCAGTCCCCGTTCACAAAAACGGTTGGCAGCACCTTGCGTATCCATAAAACGAATGGCATTTGGCGCTAGTGCAGGACCACGTAAAAAGGAAGAATTGGCATCATATGGTACACCTATGAGTTTAAGCATATTTTATATAGATTAAATTTTCAGGTACTTTTTCATCTTTGCGGTTAGGGTCAACACTAAATCCAAAACGCTCCAACAATTTTCGGGATGCGGTATTCCCTTTTTGGGTAAAAGCTTCAATATGATTGAGATTTAGGGTATTGAACCCATAGGTAAGAATGGCACTCAGCACTTCGGTCATGATCCCCTTACCATGGTAGTCAGGATGCAGTTCATAACCTACCTCAGCACCGTTTAAGCTCGTGTTAAAATTCCAAAGGCAAGTTGTGCCTATCAACTTGGAATCGGTTTTCGTGGCAATAGCCCAATACATCAGTTTACCCTTGGTAATATCGGTATTTCGATCTTGTATAAACTGCTCCACCACCTGCACATCAGCTGGTGGCGTTCTGGCAATATAGAGATTTACCATTGGATTGTTGCGTACGTTGAATAATGTAACTGCATCAGCTTTGGTCAATGCTCTTATATGTAATCGGTCGGTATGAAATTCGTGTAACGTACTACCCATAATTCAATGTAATACAGTCAAATATTCTTGCCACGGCCCAACCTCATCCTTATACTGTTTTGCCATTACTCGGGAGATCTGAACGATATGACCCAGATCATGCACCACCCAAGTTGATAATAATTCCTTAAGCGTCACCTCACCCAAAGCTGGATGAACCCCAGTTTTGCCGTAATCGGCTTCCGAGAGGTTTAACGCCTTTAAAAAAGTAAGGTTGTTAGCTCGCAGTTGTTCAAATTCTAATAGTAGATCGTTCAGTGTTTTGTCTTTAGAGTCTTCAAACTGCGCAAAACGATCAAAAGGTGCGAAGGCCTTGCAGTCACCCTCACTTAAAACGATCTTTAAACGCTCGGTCCAATCGGTCTTTTCACCATGAATCAAGTGCCCCACTACATCAAACGGACTCCAAGTCTCAGGACCTTCGTTATGGTAAATCCAGTCATCAGACAGGCCTTGTAAAAAACTGCGTATAACCTGTGGTGTGCGTTCTAAGATCTCTAAAGCGGCATCCAGTGTATATTCCATCCCTTAAAGATACCAACTTATTCGATTACAAACGTTTACAAAAGGCAATATTTATGCCCTTAGTTGAACCATACGGCGTAACCCTTACGGCGTAATTCCAAAGCTAAGGTTTCTTCCATTTTTAAAGCTGCTGTTCGGTTGGGTAAAGGGTTGATGTGATTGTACAAACTAGGCCGCAGATAGGAACCGTATTTTTGAACGATATTGGACGAGATCTTATACCCTTTTTTGCTGCGATGACCTGTTTTGTGCTGCAAGAAACGCTCTTTAGGCGATTTGCTGGTCATGCCTACATACAAACATTCGAGTACGCCATTAAATTGTGGATTAGCCTCACGAAAACGACGGTTCTCAGTAAATACTTTTTTACGAAGCTCAATTACATAGACATTATACGGCATCTTGTTTGTACTTTTTAATATTATAAATACCCCAAAATACCATGAGCAGTTCCAGTAGCATACCAAGTGTATATGGTGTTGAAGGACCATCAACTATGGTACTTATGAATCGACCAAAAACCAGGCCAGCCATAAAAATAACATTACTTAGTGTTGCACTTAAAAAGTGTTTGGCATTTAAGGTGCCAACCATCCAATAAATGGCGAAGGCCATGTACAAGCCCATAAGGGCGCGAAAAATATTCTTGTGCTCCAGCTGGTTCACTTCAAAGTCAAATATTAGTGGCATGGCATAGGACGGATTTCCACCATAAACCAAAGCGGCTGTAAAGACCACTATAGCCGATATTACTAAATGTGCTTTGTAAAAGGAATTCATGATTTGGGCTTGTGTTTTTTATTTAGGGTCCAGACTCATTACGTGATCGTAACTTTCATTGAGCAGTTTGATCATGTTGTCACGGTCGCTTAGCATCTCGGGCGTGATCAATATATAACCGTGCATAATAGCATTATACGACTTGAACAGGGTGGTGTTATAGGTTTCCATGTACTGCTTTTGTACGGCTTTTGAAAAACGAATACCCAGCTCACCTGCCTTATTGAACAAGGAGAACATATGCCCATTGGCCGACGTATACGGCATGGTCTTGCCTTTGCGCTCAAAACGTGAACATTGCGCCACCAGCTCATCATAGACCTTTAGATTCTCGCTGTATGTAGTATTTGGTTTTGCCATTAGATCGGTTTAAAATAATCATTAAAATCGATCTGTAATAATCGCTGTAGACTATCAGTGGTTTCTTTTAAGCTAAACACGCCAAAAGCCAGCTGTTTTTGGTAATCAAAGAGTTCTTCCTGAACCACCTGGGTAAATTGAGCCTTGAGCTTATCAATATCAGGTTGCTGCTTTTGGGTGTCTACATTTGTGCCATTATACGCAATAAAAAAGGCATAGACGTTTTGGGCATGTTCAGGATGGTTCCAGAGCTGATCCCAATTTGGTGAACTGCCAGTATTGAAGCACTGGTACGGATTCACACCCATAGTGTGGTACACCATATTACCAAGGCCCATTCCACCAAAGCGCATGCAATTAATCTCTATGGGAATCAAGCGCTGGCCATCATACCTAAACTCGCTATGCATGGTAAAGTTCTTCACCTGTAAAATGGCATTCAAGGCGGTGAAGAAATCCATGGCCTTATCATAGATACGCTCAAACACAGCTTTGCTACTGTAATAGATCATGTGCAAATAGGCTTCATGTTTTGGCATGGGGTGATGATACACATTTACGATATGGGGTTTGCCATTAGCATCGTAAAACATGTCTACCGCATACTCTTCACCTTCAATATAATCTTCTAAAATAAACTGGTTGCTGGACAGGACCTCGCTAGATAAAACACTGGCGTTTTTTTGCAGCTCCTCATCGATCTCTTGCACTATGGTTTGAAGATTTGTCTCTGGTGTGAGCAATTTTACAGCAGTTCCAAAGCAGCCTTTGGCTGGTTTTAAAATAGCATTGGAGTGCACTTCCAATTTGGAGATCTCATCCAAGGCTACACTTTTGAATTGGTAATTGGGATAGATGCTGGTAAGCACCTCGCGAAAGCGGTATTTGTCCTTAAGCGTATCAATGGCTTTTTGTTTGCTGGAATCGATTAGTCTATTTTTCACGAGTTCTATAGATGCCTCGGAGGTGATACATACCTTATCATGAGTGTTAAAACGCAATTCACTTTGTACTAAGTTATCGTTCTTAAGAATGTGTAAACCCGAGGTTTGTGGCAAAGTTTCTAAGGCGCCAGCTTCGGCGTAATTGGGTGCAATAAGATATAGTTTGGATTGCTCCATAGATTATCAAGTGTTTAATAACGATTGGAGCGGTATTGGGATTAAAGGTAGTGAATTAAATTGAAGCTAATTGAAGTCAAAGTTAGAAGGCTCCCCTTTTTCATTGAGTATGCCGTCCATACGAATATGAGTGATCACCGGCGGAATCGACATTCTAACCAGCGAAATATGATCAAATGACATGGAGTCTGTTGCATTTTGTCCGCCGCCTGTGGTCCCTAAGATCATATAATCTCTATTGTTCCTGATGCGATGTGAAAAGGAATGAAAATGACCATTGATAACTGTGTACGGTCTATCTGTTAAGAGGTTTTCTAGCTTGCGCAAACCTTTATCATCTTCGCGCATCCAAAGAGGTTTATGCATGAGAACAAAGGTCCATTTCACCTCGGGATATTTTTCAAGTACCGTTTTGAAATATATGTACTGTTCATCATTGAAAGCACCTAACCTACGTTCCGGCATTTTATAATACTCAGTATCTTCATAGTTCCCTTCCAACTCACCATCAATGACTTTTATGGCATGTGCTCTGGCCAAATAGATCTCTTGCATTCGATGAGCTTCATAATCTTCAGAATCTAACATGAGAAACAAGACATTTTCATAAACGAAATGATAATAACGCGGACCAAACCTGTTTTTCCAGAATTCCCGCATACGTGCATTGGTGAGGTCGTGATTGCCACCAAGATAGAAAAATGGCATGCTAAGTTTGGCTGTGCGTTTGGCAAAGGAATCCCATTCTTTGGCCAATTGTAATGAATCCTCAGTGCCACCATCAATAAGATCACCAACACTTAATACAAAGGTCGGGTCTAGTCTATTTAAATGCTCCACAGCCTGGCTGTAGACCCCTGGACGCTCGCCGCCATTAAGGTCGGATATGATGGCAAAGGTGAAGTCTTTTTCCTCCATTTCAAATTGGTTACTGGTCCATGGCGTTGGCCCTTGGGTAATGTCATGCTTAAACTGTGGTGCATTCGTGGGTTCTGGTTTACAACTTACAGCAAGCAGAAAACCAAGGAGTAGCAGGGATTTTAATTTCATTAGAATGTTTCTATTTATGACTAACCCGATCTATTGGGAATACCTTCAAATTTAAACAATTTTCCAATGTTTTGTTAAGTATAAAATAGCAATCATTTACAAACGACTACAAACGTTTACAAACGCTATTAAATGTGTAAGTACCGATTGTTTGATTCCAACTGTTACATCTTTGTACCGTTGAATCATCGTGGTTCAATGGTATTAACTGTTTAATCTTAAAAACACAAAAAAATGAACACACTTAGAAACAAAGTACAGTTGATTGGAAACTTGGGGAATGACCCAGAGATCATTAATCTTGAATCAGGAAAGACCTTAGCAAAGTTTACCATTGCTACCAATGAGAGTTATAAGAACGCTCAGGGCGAAAAAGTGACTGATACCCAATGGCATAACATCGTGGCTTGGGGGAAAACGGCCGAGATCGTAGAAAAGTATCTTACTAAAGGTAAAGAGGTTGCCGTAGAAGGCAAGCTTACCACACGCAGCTACGATACCAAAGAAGGTGAGAAACGCTACATCACTGAAGTGGTTTGTAACGAGCTGTTGATGTTAGGTAAGGCCTAAACTGCCATAAATATAGTTCACTTAAAAAATCCCGTCGCTACAGTCGGGATTTTTTTATTGCCATTCTTTTTTGGCTGCCGCCAGATCTTTTTTAAACTGTTTATTTTTATTCATGTTGACCAACATGTTATGCGCCAATACACGTGCGGCCTCCTCATCACTGGGATAATGAATACCCATAACCTCCCGTGAGTGGCCTATCTCAAAGGCGATCTCTAAAAACTCCTCACGTTTATCTGGTAAAATCTCACTCCATACAAAGGCATGGATGTAGGCCCATAGCGTATGTCCGCTGGCAAATGAAGGCGATCCCATGGTTTGCATTTGCTCCAGCTTAGGTTCCAACAAATATGGGCGTGCACGTAACAAATGATACTTTACGGTAAACTCCATAATTCGCATATCTCTGGTCACCCCGGAGAGCAGTTTTAGCGTGTTGGGATAATCCATAATGCTTTCTTTGTTCCCGGTCACCTCATTGTATTCAAAAATAAGATCTTCCACATTACTCCCAAGGTCGTCAGTCTCCTTTTCCAATGGCGGCCAATACCCTACGCCTGCCAGTTTCAGGACTCGTGCTTCAGCAGCTGGTGTGCGCTCGGCTTGCATTTTAAGAAGGTAGTCCAATTCAGCCCTGGTTTGTACACTACTGTTGGCCGGAAATTGCACGCTGGCCTTAAGCTGGTCTACCTGGACTTGGGTAAGATAACTAGGTTCTATTCCTACATATTGTTTACCAGGGGTGCGACCAATAGTTGGGAAGGTGATGGCATCCAGTTGAGCACGCTCTGCTGTGGGTTGCACATCTAATTTTTGAAGTTGAACATAGTGTGCATTAATGGGTTCCAGGGGATGAATGTCCTGTGCATTGGCATTGCAGCTCAACAGGATTACGGACAAAAGAAGGAGTGATTGTTTCATACTTTTTATTTACATATCGTTTATTTACGATATACGAATTTAGAATAAATATTTTAAGTGCGCACTAACATTTTGTTAAAATTAAAAGTCAAGTAATCGCTTAAAGGTATCCAACAATGCGGTATCCAAATAGTAAAAGGTGAACTTGTCTTTGCTCTCAGTTATAAAGAGTCCGCAATTCACCAACACCTTTACATGCTGAGACATGGTAGACTGCGAGTAGTTGAACATTTCTACCAGATCTTTATTACAGGTTTCGTTATCTACGCCTTTGCCACCATTCTTGGCCTTGAGGTATTTCACCAATGCCACACGCAAGGGGTGCGCCAGTGCATCGGCGATCTTGGCGGTTTGCACATCGGCTTCGGTGATGTGATCACCAGTTATTTGAGAACGTATTCGCATGTCATATCGTTTACTACAAATATACAATAAGTTAGATTGAGAAATAAAAAAAAGGCACTCGCAAGAGTGCCTTGTCCCCTAATAATTCCAATTATTTAATGACTAACTTTTTAGTTAATGTACTTCGGTCTTGTACAATCTTAAGCATATACAAGCCTGAATTCAATTGGGAAACGTCTAAGGCACCGTTCTCCACCATTCTTTCCATGATCTGCCTGCCCATTACATCGTAGATCGTCACCTCTACTAACCAATCATTTCAAAAATTAGAAATTACTTCTTTACAAGCTTTACTCTTGCCTTGCCGTTTCCGGCGTCTATGTGTGCAAAATAAATTCCCGAGTTCAAAGTAGACGCATCAATACGTACTTCATTGTTTTGCACATCCATATTAGTAACCAGTTTACCTAACATATCGTAAATCTGGATGTTGTTTATATGTTGATTTGATATTATTGTCCAATCATCTTTAGCTGGATTAGGAAATACTTTTACTTCCCTAAGATTGAATTCTTCGGTTGACAATGGCATGTTAAAAGCAACTTTATCAAAGTAGTATTTTTTTTCTCCAGCAGTGGCGCCATCAGTACCAAAATTAAAAAATATGGATGCCATGTTATAAGTCCAACCATTATCTAATCCAAAACTTAAACTGGCTGTACCAGGTGCTTCATTTACAAAATCAAACTCAAGTACTTCCCAATCACCAGCAACTGTAGTATTGGTTTCTGTTTCGCAAGTATGTGTAGGATCACTTGAGTCTTCTACCTTTAGACGTACGGGTATATTAGCATCTGGTGACCAAACACGCACATACATTTTTGAATCGTCCAAAGCAAGAGGAATATTTGACGCAAATCCTGCAGGTGTTCCAATTGTGGTTCCAGAGGATGAGCCTGCACTTACGGATTTTGTTACTTCACCAATAGTATTACTAGAATCATTAGGGTCTTGAATTATTGATGAAGTTGCTCCTTCAAAACTAGTAAGTGCATAGTATACATTATCACTTTCAAAATCAACGGGTAAATCCATTTGATCCATACCATTAAAAGGATCTAATTGTTCGATATCATCAAACAAAAATGTGGATGTTGCAGTGCCATCGCCAATATTCCCAAAATCAAACATAAAGACCAGTTCATTAAAATTGTTTGGCTGACCTGTAAAATCCCATGTTAGTATTTCCCATTCACCAGAAACAGTTGTCAACGCATCAAGTTCGGTTTCACCAGCACCTTCTAACTTAAACTTAACAGTAGTCCCAACTGGTGCTGTTGTATATACCTTCATTGAGATGACACTTAAAACAGAAAAATCAAGATTATTCTCTAAAATCAATTTACTTCCAGCCCAAATTTGACCACCATTCCTAACAATTTGTGCCACGGTAGCACTCGTATTTAAGCCACTTGCTTGTGGATTAGATATTACAGATGCCATACCACCATCAAAATCAATAAAATCAGAAGTAGTTGGTGTTGTTTCAAAATCAATTGGTAGATTTAATTGAGCATGAGAAATGCTCATCACAATGAGAATAATTAATAAAATTACTTTTTTCATGATTTAGATTAGTTTTAGTTAAAAAAAGAGCACATTATTGAACATAATGCGCTCTACAATTGATTAGAAAATGCTTAAAAAACTTTACTTTTTAATAAGTTTTACGCTATTAATGCCATTTACCGTTTCAATTCTAGCAAAATACAACCCAGTTGGTAATTCGCTTGCATCTAGTCTTGTAAAATTATTGTTTGGCTTTGCTGTCAAAACATTTTTACCTAGCATATCATATACCTCTATTGCGAGCATATTCTGAGTCGTTTCAATCATCCAATGATCCTGAGCAGGATTTGGGTAAGCTTTGAAAGACCTAATATTAAAATCATCAATGCTTAAAGAAGCACCAGGTTGTGCAGTTACATTATCTACATAGATGGTCATTCCATCAACTGGAGCATCCCATCCTCCCCCATTTGCCCAAAGTGGGAAAAAAGCGATTTGTGAGTATTCTCCATCTGCAGTTACGGTGCCATCATCTCCTGAGGTAAAGGTGAATGTAATAGTTTCCCAACCTGTACCTCCATGATTTTCGGCATCGGCAGAGGCAGGAGCGGTGTTATTTACTTTATCTTCTACTTTTCCAAGTATAGCAGTTGCCATGTCAGAGTAAATGTCAACTTGTACAGTTTTGTCTACAGTCAAGTCAATCATATTACCTTGCATAATTAACTCGGCACCTTGCCAAGATTGGCCTGCAGCAGAAGTAATAATTTCCCCAACAGTATTTGCCCCATTAACTGGATCTGCTGTGACAGTAGCGCTTCCTAAGCCTTCAAATCCATTAAATACTGGTGAGCCTTCCAAATCTTCTAGGTTAGTCTGTGCATACCCCAGAGAAACAGAAAGTACTAGTAACAATAGTGTAATTTTTCTCATAAGAATGAATTTAGATTTAATTAATTTTTAAAGATCGTAATAATTCGCATAAATTGAGTCTATTTTTACCTATACAAAAACTATACAAATAAATTTATGTGTGTTAAAATTGTAATTAATTTACCACAACATCTAATATAGACAATTATTTTAAGTTCTTGTTAAAAACACTTATAGAATCATTATTATTTGCAACAAGAACAATTTCCTTATCCCCTAAATTGATCATTTTGATATCTCTGCTATCATAAGGAACATAAAAACCACTTTTATTCGGTCCTATATAATCATAATTATTATTTTCATTTCCTAAAAGTACTGCTCCAAAGCCTGCATCATATCGTGTGGTTTCCACCTCAACACCGTAATGATTTCCAGCTATAACTATATCTTTAATCCCGTCATTATTGAAATCGTCAATAAGAATAGATTTTATAGGCGAAATTTGCGATTGAATTGGTAATTTCTTCTTCACAAAATTACCGTCTTCATTAAATAAAATAATACTTTCAAAACTTTTAATTTCATAAACTACCGCATCTTCAATAGTTTCCTCAGGTAAAATATCCATTAATTTAGAACTGGCAAAGCTGTGGAAATCTTTAAACTTATCAGCTATATATGGCATTTGTTGACTGGTACATTCTCTACCTCTAACGGGGACATAATCGTCTTTATAAAATTTAGCCAGCACAATATCATTAGTGCCATTATTATCAAAATCATTGGCATAAACCTTAAATGGATGCTCTTCAGAAGCTTTAAATTTGTTATTCTTACCAAGATTCCCTAAAACAAAGTCAATATCACCATCATTGTCAATATCATTGGCTGTTATAGACCACCATAATCCTCTGGTATTATTTAAATTATAAGAACTCGAAGCATCAGTGAATGTTCCTTGTTCATTTAATAATAATGTAATTTCCATCCATTCACCTACAATCATTAAATCCTCATCATTATCATTATCTACATCAGCAAAAACGGCATCAGTGACCATCCCTAAATGGTCTAATTTAGGCGCTACATTATTAGGAGCCCTTACATATTTTCCATTTTCATTAATGAGCAAATAACTTGTGGCTGGAAAGGAATATTTTCCTGGAATAAGTCTAGTTCCAACGAATAAGTCTATATCACCATCATTGTCAATATCAGATGCTTTTACGCATTGACTACTTTCATAGATTTCTGGCAAGATATTAATTGCTTTGCTATAATTCCCTAAACCATCATTAATGTAAATTCTATCCTGTAGAAGACTACTTCCTTGAAGATATTCATTTCCTCCACTTGCTACATAAAGATCAAGATCATTATCATTATCAAAATCAAATAATATACAGCCTAAGTCTTCTGAAGCCTTATCGATTACCCAAGGTTGCAGAGTTGCCAATTCAAATTTACCCGAAATATTCTGAATATATAATTGTCCAGCAGAACCCACTGCTCCACCAACATAAAAATCTTCCAATTGATCCCCATTTACATCACCGGTTGTTATAAAAGGTCCGTTCTGGGACATGCTATGAGGTAGTAAAATCTCCTTTTGAAAATCGTCGTAATCATTTTCATTGTGTTTATATACTAACCCCATTTGGTCATTAGTTACTTGTCTCATTAATACTGAGGCATCTTCAGATACTATTTTATTCTTCTTTTCAGAACTGCTATATTTAGCAGTGATTACTTCATTTGCTTCTAAGTCATCAAACAAAGACACTCTGCCATCGGGCCAAATGACCTTTAAACTATCAATAGATAATTCTTTACCTAGGCCGAAAAACACACCAGGTTCAACGGATGATATAAATCCTCTTGTGAACGTATTTTCGCCAATTTGCATTCTGTTGTCATAAAATATGATGGCCTTGGCACCAAGCCCAAAAGTATTCTTTTCTGAACCTTCAAAATTCACTTTTAAAAAATTACCCTTGGTATTATTTCTATAAATGAATGCCTCAGATTCCATGTTGTTAGTAACTATATCCAAATCTCCATCATTATCCAAGTCACCATAGGCCATTCCATTTGAAAAACTAGGAGTATCAAACCCCCATTGAGTTGTGACCTTTTCAAATTCTAAATTCCCTTTATTCCTAAATGCGTAGTTTGAAATAGGTTGTGATGGTGCTTTTTGACTAAATTCAAATAATTCTTCAGGTGTTGTGGTTTTGGGGTCAAGATTTTGAAGTCTAATGAGATAGTCATTATTATCTACATCCTTTTTTATGCCATTAGATACAATAATATCTTTCCAACCATCATTATCCAGATCTACTAATAAACTTGCCCAGCTCCAATCTGTATAAGCTATACCAGCAAGATTAGCGACATCTGAGAAATGTCCTAATCCTGTATTTACCTGTAGAGCATTGGCCATATATTGATAGTGAGCTCCAGCATTGACTAAACGTCTGAAATTTTCAGTACTCATTGATGCCATGTTCGTCTTTGAGCGATAATGATCTTCAGGAGTCATGTCTGTTGTTATTAAGTCCAGTAAGCCATCATTATTTATATCTCCGGTATCTGAACCCATACTTAACTGTGTGATATGTTTTAACTGTTCATGTGTAACATCTTTAAACGTACCATCACCATTATTATAATACATAAAATCAGGCTCAGCGTAATCATTAGCTACATATAAATCAACCCAACCATCATTGTTAAAATCAGATGCATTAACACTTAGTCCATATGCCATTTGTCTAGAAATACCAACTTCTTTAGACACATCTATAAACTTACCGTTATCGTTGCGATAAAGTCTATCTAAATAATACGCTAAGTCTTCACGAGACGATTTACTTATTAAAGAAACTTTTCTATCAACTGGTTGATTTACTTGGTACATATCCAAATCGCCATCATTATCATAATCAAAAAATACGGCCTGGGTAGAAAAACCAGAATCTGCAAGGCCGTAAGAAATTGCAGATTCTGTAAATGTTAAATCTTGATTATTGATATATAATTGATTTCTACGGTCTTTAGGGTCCAAAGAATTTCCATTACGGCTAACATATATATCAAGATATCCATCTGCATTAACATCGGCCATAGTAACACCCCAAGTCCATCCATTGGTAATTGAAACATTTGCTATTTCTGAAATATCCTCAAACTTAAAATCCCCTTTGTTTAAAAACAGTTTATCTTTTACTTGATTACCTCCCAAAAAAATATCTGGCAACCCATCATTGTTGATGTCGCCTAGGGCAACACCAGAACCTACATAAATTTGACTATAATAGTACTGATTAAATTTTTCATCTTCTTTAATGGCATTATTAAAATAAACACCAGTATGATCGGGAGTCATTAGCTCAAGCGAACCTTCTAAATCTAAAGGATAAAGATTTCTCTTTCTATCTTGGCAAGAAAATATAAAAAAGACAAGTACCGCAAAAAGGACATTTATGTTATTCCTCATTATTTAATTTTTAATCAAAAAACACATTTTTTACAGGAATTAAAAATATTATATATACTTTAACTTTTCATTCTTATCCCAAAGTCCCCAATACGGCCCTACATCACCTTCTGATCCCACTTTCCAGGCTTCATCAAATGAGGAGAAATAAAACATCTCAATGTTGTCTTCCTTAGACCATTTTTGAGCATTGATAAAATACTTCAAGGCGTTCTCTTCTGATGGAAACGCACCTTCCAGATTAGTCCCTTTGTTAGGCCATCCTGTTTCGGTGATGATCACCTTTTTACCCTGACCTGCTTTCAGTGCACGATTGTACATGTCTTTCATATAGAGCAAAGAATAGTCTTGATCACAGCCCTCCCAAAATGGATAACAGTTGGCCAGAATAATATCACAAGCCTCGGTAATTGCTGGTCTGTCGGCAAATTCATAATACGCATCTACATAACCTACTGGACTATTAGTGATCTTCATCTTTGCCTGTTCTATAAACTGGATTAGTTCATCTTCAGTAAGATCACCACGATACATCACCTCATTGCCGACTGCAGCTACATCTACATAGCCGTAATCAGCCAGTTCAAACAGACCTTGCATTTCCTTTTTGTTCACCTCATCATCATCACCTAACCAGGCTCCAACTAAGGTTTTCAAACCAAATTCTTTGGCAATGCGCGGTATGAGCTCATTACCTTCGGTACAGGAAAATGAGCGTATCCATTGCGTATAAGGCGCAATGATCTCTATGCGTCGTCGTACTTGTTCTTCGGACAATTGATTGCCCGGTTCCTGCCCGTCCATATAGGGACTAAAGCACAAACCATGTACACCCGATTTCAGTATCTTTTTGAAGGTCTTTTTGAGACCTTTAAGAGAGGTGTCGTCATAATCTACAGCGGTTAGGGCTAAATATTTTTCTTCTCGTACTGACATAACTTTATTATCTAAATTGTTAAGCGGCATTTTTTCGTTTCTCCAATTCCATACGTATTTGGTTGGCGCGCTCCTCATTGATATTATAATCACGCATCACATACATGGCCAAGAGCGTTCCCACCAATGGGAAGAAGCAGAAAAAGGCATGTAATCCATCCACGGCCGATTGCTGATCGGTTGTTGCCAGATCGGGATCAAAGCCCACTAAAGCTATGATTACACCGCTTAAAGCACCTGCTATAGCAAATCCAACTTTAACCATCCACCAATAAATGGCTCCAAAAATACCTTCTCTTCGCAGCCCAGAGTTGAGCTCATCCACATCTATTACATCAGCTGTCATAGACATCATTATGGTGAATAAGCTACCAATACCAAATGAGAAAAATGGTAGGGCAATAATATACATCCAAGGCTTTCCTGGTATAAATAGAAAATACAGCATGATATAACCAACTATCGAAATACTTTGTGCCAATAAAAAGGCTTTTTTCTTACCAAATATTTTTGACATCCAGGTCACCACAGGAATAACAATAAATGTGGTTCCTAATGCGCCAAGACATCCAAAGAGTGAGACCCAAATACCACTTGCGCCAGCATCACCATTGAAAAGTTTATAAACGATCACAAAGAAAGTAAGCGCTGCCACTGTATTAAAAGCATTAAATATTAAGAAGGTAGCGCCACATAATTTTCTAAATTCTTTAATCTTGAAGGCTTCAACAAAACTGTCATATATCTTTTTAAGGCTGTTACCAATATTAGCTCTGTTTAAAGGTGCATAGTCCTTATCAAGTGTAGATTCTCCTTTAATAAAAATGGCTGGCACCATGGCACAAATCGCACAAGGAATGGCTACCCATATAGAGAGTTGGCGCACAGCAATAT
>CAYZKX010000001.1:21393-47217 GCA_964479055.1 uncultured Flavobacteriaceae bacterium | reverse complement strand
TTATAATTTGTTAGGACAAGAAGTTTTGAGAACTTCGCCTAATGCTCTTACTACCAATATGAACATGTCTGAGCTTCAAACGGGAGCTTATTTTGTTAAAATATCTAGTGGAGATATTACTGAAACAATTAGAATTGTGAAGCAATAAAGTTAAGTAAACTATAAAAAAACCCTTTAAGTTAAACTTAAAGGGTTTTTTTATTCAACCTAATTTAAAAATGCATTTGTTTTGAAATGAATTATTATACTTTTTTATCTTTGAACAAATGTCTTTATTAATGTCAAGAAGCCTATTTCTAATTGCAATTTCTTACTTAATATTTTCGTGTTCTAACGATTCTAAGAGTGAACCAGTACCACTTCAAACAAAACTTTTCACTGAAGTGCCATTTCAAGAAACATCAGTTCATTTAAGAAATCATATTGAAGAGTCTTATGATTTCAATTTTATTAACTATCCTTACATATATATAGGAACAGGTATATCGGCAGGAGATATTAATAATGATGGTGATGGTACTTTTAACTTATCCAATTTACCAAATGAAGCTCAAATAGCGACTATTTTGGATTTTGAGATTTTTGATATAAATGATGACGGTTTTAAAGATGTGATAGGCGTGGGAAATTTATATGATGCCGAAGTCGAAACTGTTTGATACGATGCCTCACAAGGATATGTACTTTTAGGAAATAGCAATGGTTCGTTTAATATAGCAAACAATTTAGGCCTAATTAGTAGAACAGATATGAGAACATTTTCTAGGACAACAATAGATCAAGAGGATTATATAATAATAGCAAATAACAATGACGATCTTACAAAATTTAAATGCTTGTAAGCTAATATACCTGTAGAATAAATATGAAAAATTGGACTTTATTGTTCCTAGTACTTTTGAGTTTTGCATGCGTAGATGAAGCACCTAATGAGGCTGCCACTAATAATGCAAAATATATGCTTGAATTACTTTCCGAGACTCAAACCAATATCGATTTTAAAAATACAGTTATTGAAACGCCAACAGCCAATAGTTTGGTCTATGAATATTTATATAATGGAAGTGGCGTAGCGTTAGGCGATATAAATAATGATGGATTGGTCGATATTTATTTTGGTGGGAATACTTCTGATGATAAACTTTATCTAAATGAAGGTGATTTCAAATTTAAGGACATTTCATCAGTATTGGATCTAGACCATCTTAAGGGCTGGACCACAGGTATCAATATGGTGGATATTAACAGTGACGGATGGTTGGATATCTATGTATGCCGTTCTGGGCCAAACAGCGAAAATTTACGCGTCAATAAGCTCTTTATTAATAATGGTGACCTGACTTTTACTGAAGATGCAGCCGCATTCAATTTGGATATGTCATCATACTCCATACAGTCTGCTTTTTTTGATTATGATCTCGATGGTGATCTTGACATGTACTTATTGAATCATCCAGATCCAGGTTTTAAGGCACAAGATTTTTATACTCATGTTAAACAAATAAATCAAAAGGAATTACAAACCGATTTCTTTTTTGAAAATGAAAATGGCAAGTTTGTAGATAAAACAATTACTTCAGGATTAAAAAGTTTTGGATTTCGTAATGGCATTGCCATTGGTGATGTTAATCACGATCAATATCCAGATCTGTATATCAGTAGTGATTTTGATGAACCAGACCTTTTTTTTATCAATAATAAAAATAAGACCTTCAGTAACGTTGTAGATGACCAGTTGAAACACATTTCTTTTCAAAGTATGGGAAATGAGTTTGCAGATATTAACAACGACGGATTGTTAGACTTATTTGTCTTGGACATGGCACCTAATAATCACTTTAGGTCTAAGGTATACATGAAATCCATGGACGTAAATAAGTTTCATGCCATGAGTGATAATGGGTTTCACTATCAATATATGCAAAACACTTTGCAACTTAACAATGGTAATAACTCATATAGTGAAATCGCTCAATTATCAGGAATAGGGATTTCAGATTGGAGCTGGGCACCACTTTTTTTTGATATCGATCTTGATGGCCACAAGGATCTTTTTGTGACCAATGGGATTAAGGAAAATTTCCTTTATAATGACCTAAAGTTGGATATAGCCAAAAAACAAAATGAACTTCAGCGATCCATTAATTTAGAGGAGTTACTTGAATTAGTTCCAACCGATATCACTAAAAATAACCTTTACAAGAATAATGGTGACTTGAATTTTGACGATGTTTCAAATTCTTGGCTCTCACCTGAGGTGATCAATTCTAATGGCGCCGCTTACGCCGATTTAGATAACGATGGTGATCTGGATCTGGTGGTTAACAATATGGACGAAGTGGCGTCAGTCTATCAAAATAATGTTAAAGATTTCAATACAAATAAACACATCAAGATTTCATTTTCTGGTCCTGACCACAATAAATTTGGCTTAGGGGCAAAGGTTTATGTCACTACCAATGGAATTACTCAATTTCAGGAATTCCAAACCACAAGAGGTCATTTATCATCAGTTGGTCATAGTTTGGTATTTGGTTTGAATGATGCTAGTACTATTGATAAATTAAAAGTAGTATGGCCAGATAATAAGGTAAGTGAAATCCACAACGTGAAAACCAATAGCTCTTTGGTGATCAATTATAATGAGGCCACCACATCAAATGAAGACCTGATGAAAATGGCATTACAGTTCAATGAATTGGATCCTGCGGCATTAAATTTATCTTTTGTACATCAAGAAAGTGATTTTGATGATTTTTCTAAACAGGTCTTATTGCCACATAAGCAGTCTGTTAAGGGTCCAGATATTACTGTAGGTGATGTGAATAATGACGGACTTGACGATGTTTATATCGCCGGAGGAAGCGGTCAAAGCGGTAAATTGTTTATTCAAATTGAAACTGGAGAATTCAATGAAAAATACAACAGCGTATTTAATTCAGATAAGGACTTTGAAGACAATGGTGTTCAGTTTTTTGATGCTGACAACGACGGCGACCTTGATCTTTATATAGCTAGTGGTAGTTATGAATTAAATGAGGGCGATGCATTATTGCAAGACCGATTGTATACTAATGACGGTAGTGGTAATTTTTCACGATACAAAAATCTTCCCGAAATGCTTACTGTTACAAAAGCGATTAAACCATTAGATTATGATGGCGATGGGGATTTAGATTTATTAGTAGGTGGAACTGTTGTACCAGGAAAATATCCCTTAACACCTCGTTCTTATTTGTTAGAAAATTCAAGTGGAGCATTCAAAGACGTCACTGATTCTCAATTTAAAGCTTTTAGAGACATTGGAATGGTCAGCGCTATAGAAGTTACCGATTACAATAACGATGGCAATCCTGATGTTGTAATAGTTGGTTCATGGATGCCAATTACAATTTTTAGTATAATGAATCAACAATTTGTAAAACAAGATATTGCAGTCTTTAACCAATCTCAGGGATGGCATCAATCCTTAGCCATTGATGATTTTGATGGTGATGGTGATCAAGATTTTGTAATTGGTAATTTTGGTTTGAACAATAAATTTCACCCTGCTCAAGATAAACCATTGCATATTTTTAGTAAAGATTTTGATAATAATGGCAGTTATGATATGGCATTGAGTAAAACCTACAAAGGGCAGTTGGTCCCGGTCAGAGGGAAAGAATGCTCTACTGAACAAACACCGTATTTGAGTGAAAAAATAGGGACTTATCAAGAGTTTGCAAGCCTAGATATAGAAAATATCTACGGAGAAGAAAACATTTCTTCTTCATTCCATAAGCAAATTTACAATTTAGCTAGCCTCTATGTTGAAAACAATGGTAATGGGACGTTTAGTATTTCAGAATTACCTGTGCAGGCACAGTTTGGACCAACAAAGGCATTTCTAAATATGGATGTCAATAATGATGGCCATTTGGATATTATTGGAGTAGGTAACCATTACGATGCTGAGGTAGAAACCATAAGATATGATGCCAATCAAGGATATGTATTGCTTGGTAACGGTTTAGGAGAGTTTACACCATTAATCAATTCAGGGTTTGCCGTTAATAAAGACTCAAGAGCAATGGCTGCAATTACCATTTCTGGCAAACCACATTTAATTGTCGCAAGCAATAATGATAGTTTGTCACTTTTTAAAATTAATTAAGTAACTTATCAGTAATAATAACTGAAGTAATTGGTTAGACAAGAATATGCCATTAGACATTTCTTTCATAATTCCCGTTTACAATAGACCCGATGAAATAGACGAATTGCTATTAAGTATGACTCAATTTGAAGGTGATTTTGAGTTTGAGGTGGTCATTATTGAAGATGGTAGTTCCATAAAATGCGAACATATAATTTCAAAGTTCAAAGATCAACTCCATATAGCTTATTTTTTTAAACCAAACTCAGGTCCTGGTGATTCACGAAATTTTGGAATGCAAAAAGCATCGGGTAATTACTTCATTATTTTAGACTCAGATGTCATTATGCCTAAGCAGTATTTGAGGGTGGTGACACAATCTCTTGATGAGCATTATGTAGATTGTTTTGGCGGACCCGATGCTGCTCACCAGTCATTTTCAAATCTGCAGAAGGCCATAAATTTTAGCATGACTTCGTTCATGACCACAGGTGGTATTCGTGGTAATAAAAAGAGCGTGAATACATTTCAGCCACGTAGTTTTAATATGGGATTGTCCAAAGCTGCCTTTGAAGCATCTAAGGGATTTGGTAGAATTCACCCAGGTGAAGATCCTGATCTATCTATCAGATTACAAAAATTGGGATTTAAAACTAAACTTATCCCAAATGCCTATGTCTATCACAAACGACGGATATCTTGGTCAAAATTCTACAAACAAGTCAATAAATTTGGTCAAGTGAGACCTATTTTAAACAAATGGCATCCAGAGACCAAAAAGCTTACTTATTGGTTCCCGTTATTTTTTGTCCTTGGTTTACTTTTCTCAATTGTTCTGACAAGTATAGGGATATATTTCCCACTTATGTTGTTTGTAGTATATTTCATTTTGATCTTTGTAATGTCAATGGCAAGTTCAGGAAATCTAATGGTTGCTATCATGTCTATTGTAGCGGTTTTAATCCAATTCACGGGATATGGTTTGGGTTTTCTTAAGTCGACATTTAAATTGAAGGTCTCAAAGGGTACTGAAGAAGATTTATTTCCTAATTTGTTTTTTATACGGTAGGTATGTCTGGATTTAAACATAGAATGAGATCGTTTTTCAAAAGTAGGAAGGCCAATATTTTTATTGTCTTTTTGACGCTTTCATTGATCTATTCCTTGCTAACCAAGCTGTCAAAGGATTATACCCAAACGGTAAGGTTTCAAATTCAACCTAAACAAATCCCTGAAGATAAACTAGTACTAAAGGATTCACTTCATTATATGGATATTACCTTGACCACTTTTGGGTTTCAATTTGCGCGCTATTATTTTAGCTCACCATATCTAAATATTAATATTGACCAACTACAAAAAAAGGAGAATGCCTTTATTTGGGCACGACAAGAAGGGTTTAGTATGGTATCTTCTCAATTTGATACAGATGTTAAAATTGAATCTATCAATCCAGATACATTGGTTTTTCGATTTGACCAAAGTGCGGTTAAAAAAGTTCCAGTTATTATTGACAACGATATTGAATTTGCACTTGGTTTTGATAGTAGCGAACAAATTAAGGCAACACCAGATTCGATAAAGGTTATAGGCCCAAAAACTATAATTGATACTATACAAAGTCTCTACACAGAATTAGTGACTTTAAAGGACGTCTCCAAAAACATTGCAACTTCGGTACAGCTCAAGTTACCTGATGTCTTAGGTCAAGTGCGGTATTCTAATAAAACGGTTGATTTAAATTTAAATGTGGAAAAGTTTACTGAAGGTTCAATTACTGTACCCGTGAATCTTATTAATGTTCCAGAAGATCTCAATATTAATTATTATCCAAAGACTGTTGAAGTTACCTATTATACAAGTTTATCGAACTTTGAAGTGGTGACTACAAATGATGTTGAAGTAGTATGTGATTTCAGTAAGGTAAACAACAACACAGCCTATTTGACCCCTGAAATTGTAGCTTCAGCATATATGCTTAAAAATGTGCGTTTAAACACCAATAAAATTCAATACATTCTGGTGCAATGAAAATTGTTGGATTAACAGGCGGAATTGGAAGTGGCAAGACCACTGTTGCAAATATGTTCAAAGATTTGAATGTACCTGTCTACATTGCCGATGATGAAGCTAAAGCCCTTATGCAGCGTTCAAAAGTGATAAAAAGAAAGCTCATAGAACAATTTGGAACGGAAGCTTACAGTGGAGAAAAACCAAATCGTGAGTACTTGGCATCTGTAGTATTTAAAAATAAAGAAGCCTTAAAAACCATTAATTCAATTGTGCATCCTAAAGTGGCTTCACACTTTAGAAAATGGCTTAAAAAACAAGAATCGGCCTATGTCATAAAAGAAGCTGCTATTTTATTTGAAAATGGCGGTTATAAGGAATGTGATTTGATGATTGTTGTAGTTGCCGAAGTCAATGAACGTATTGAACGAGTAATAGATCGCGACAAAACTGAGGCCTCGCGTGTAAAAGCCATTATTAATAACCAATGGAATGACACCGATAAAATTAAGTTATCCGATTTTGTTGTTTATAATAACAACCTGCACGAGACCAAATTACAGGTGCATCAAATACATGATGAAATATTGAAGAAAACACAATAAAATCCAAATTTTAACATTTTTGTTAAGGTAAGGTTAAAGGGTATTATTGCTAAATGTTAAAATGCTAATTTTGATCGATGAGCAAAAAGCTATTCGTATTGTTGGTGGTGTTAATGAGCTTGTCGCTCATCGGCATAATTTTTGTTCAAGCGTACTACATCAATAATACCGTAGAGAATAAACAGGAACAGTTTACATTTAATGTAAAAAATGCCTTAAAATACGCATCTAGTGCTATTGAAGAAAATGAGTATCGTGATTTTGTTTTCAAAATTCAAGATCTCATGCTTCGAAAAGGTGTACAAATAGACACCACAGATATTCGAAATTTGATAGTGCTTCAAGATGATGTTGATTCAAACGAAACACTGATTTATAGAAATGGTGTTCTTGAAGAGAATTTTAAAATACCATCGTTCATTGACATAGGTTTAGATAGTGTAAACATTAGGCGAATTAGTAACGAGCGCAAAACGGAGATCTTTAAAAACAATGAAGCCGATCAGATCAAGGAACTGAGCCCGGAAGAACTGGTTTATAAAACCATTGAGTTTGCAAGAAGCTCTGAAGTCATGTTTGAAACGGCTTATAAAGACATTTCAAAACGCGTTCCTATTCATCAACGTGTCTCAAAAAGTCAAATTGAGAAGTTATTAAGTCGTCGACTTAGTGAAGACAATATTGATATTGATTTTGAATATGCCATATATGCCAAAGATCTAGCAACTAAAATTCAATCGGACTTTTTTGAGCTGGACAAGGCCAACACTTATGGTGTTCCCATTTTTTTGGATAACAACAATGAAAGCGATTTCAGGCTTTATGTGAATTTTCCAGAACGAGGGCGATTTATTCTTTCATCAATAATTGGCATGACTTTACTATCAATAATATTTACAACCATTATTATTATTGCATATACCAGCGCCATTTATCAATTGATAAAACAACGTCAGATCTCACAGATCAAGTCAGATTTTATCAATAACATGACGCATGAATTTAAAACGCCAATAGCAACTATAAACTTAGCATTGGATTCAATTAAAAATCCACAGATCATTCAAGATCAAGACAAAGTGAAACGATATTTGAAAATGATCAAGGATGAAAACAAACGCATGCATGCTCAGGTTGAAAATGTTTTACGTATATCTAAACTGGAAAAAAATGAACTCAATATTAGTAAGGATCGTGTGAAATTACACGACCTTATTATGGATGCCATTGCGCATGTAGAGTTGATTGTTGAAGACAGACAAGGCTATATAAAAACACATTTGGATGCTTTAAAATCTTCAATACTGGCAAATGAATCACATTTTACCAATGTAATAGTAAATATATTGGATAATGCGATCAAGTATTCAAATGGAAAGCCAAAAATTGATGTTCATACTGAGAATGTTGGCAACAACATTCTACTTAAAATAAAAGATCAAGGTAACGGAATGAGTAAATCCGTTCAAAAAAAGGTGTTCGAGAAATTTTACAGAGAACACACTGGTGATGTACATAATGTGAAAGGTCATGGATTAGGCCTAGCATATGTAAAACGTATTGTAGATGACCATCAAGGTCATGTGAGTGTAGAAAGTGAAAAAGGAAAAGGTAGTACCTTCATTATAAAATTACCATTAATATCCTAATTTAATTATGGAAGAAGTAAATAAGAAAATACTGTTAGTAGAAGATGACCCAAACTTCGGCATCGTTCTCAAAGACTATTTAACCATGAACGGTTATGATGTAGTTCATGCCAAGAATGGAATGGAAGGATTTGAAAAGTTCAAAAAAGATGATTACGATTTGTGTATTCTTGATGTCATGATGCCGTATAAGGACGGATTTACCCTGGCGAAGGAAATACGTGAGAAAAACACCGATGTGCCAATTATTTTTCTAACAGCTAAAGCTATGAAGGAAGATGTATTAAAAGGGTATAAGGTAGGGGCCGATGATTATCTTAACAAGCCCTTTGATAGTGAAGTATTACTCATGAAAATAAAAGCTATTATGCAACGAAAAGCTACAGATAGTGTTGCAGATAGCAAGCAATTTGAGTTTGAAATTGGAGATTTTCATTTAAACTCTAAACTTAGATTTTTGAAGTTTAAAGGTGGAGATCCTATTAAACTATCACCAAAAGAAAATGATTTGTTGCGTTTATTGGCATTACATGAAAACGATTTGATGCCACGTGAATTGGCGCTAACAAAGATTTGGAGAGATGACAATTATTTTACGTCGCGAAGTATGGATGTTTATATAGCCAAGCTTCGTAAATATTTAAAAGTTGATGAAAATGTTGAGATCCTCAACATTCATGGAGAAGGATTTAGGTTAGTTGTTAATCAACGCGCCTAATTATTGTTAATGTTTAAGTGATTAATTATTAAAGAGCCAACCGTTAGGTTGGCTCTTTAATTTTTGAGTTAATATGCTCAATGATTTCATAATCTGGAATTTGGTAATGAAACCATTGTGTTGAAGGATCCTTCTTGAACCAAGTCATTTGACGTTTAGCAAATCGCCTGGTGTTCTTTTTTATCTCTAAAACCGCATGATCTAATTCCCATTCTCCGTTCAAATATTTGAATAATTCTTTATAACCAACTGTATTGAGTGCATTCAATCGTTGAAACTTAAGCAGGGATTTGACTTCGTCTAACAGCCCATTGTTCATCATAGAGTCAACACGATCATTAATGCGCTGGTAGACTATACTTCGATCAGCTTCCAATCCAATGGAGATTACTTTATAATCCTCTTGGTTTGATTTTTTGCCCAGGAATGAGGAGTACGACTTTCCAGAACTAATACAAATTTCTAATGCGCGTAAAACACGTCTTGGATTATCAATGGCTATACTGTTATAGGCTTCCAAATCTTTCATTTTGAGTTCCTCCTGCAGAGCTTCTAAACCTTCAGCTTGCAATCTCAAATTGAGATCTTCTCTTATCTTTTTGTCAACTTTTGGAAAACTGTCCAAACCATTGGTAATCGCTTTCACAAATAACCCAGACCCACCTACCAATACCACAATATCATGTTTATCATAAAGTCGTTTCAATAAGGTTTTGGCATCACGTTCAAAATCGCCAACAGTATAATCATCATTTATTGATTTATGATGTACGAAATGGTGTTTGACTTGTTCCTGTTCACATGGAGTAGGAGCTGCAGTACCAATGGACATTTCTCTATAAAATTGCCTTGAATCGGCTGAAAGGATTTCAGTATTAAAATGGTTGGCTATAGCTATGCTAAGAGTTGTTTTTCCTATTGCAGTTGGTCCAACTATTGAAATAAGGAATTTACTCATTTAAAAGATTTCCACATTTGTAGCAAAACTCGGCATTATCAACATGTTTTGTTGCCATACAATAAGGACAAGATTGGGTATTGGTATCTACCTGATGCTTTTTAATGTTAGTCATTTCGGCGGTTACTATTCCCGTTGGTACTGCAATTATGGCGTAACCCATTAGCATGATGAAGGAGGCAATAAACTGACCCAATGCAGTGGCAGGTGCAATATCGCCATATCCTACAGTTGTTAAAGTGACGATCGCCCAGTAAACACTTCGGGGGATACTTGTAAAGCCACTATCTTGACCACTTTCAACCAAATACATTATTGTGCCAAGAATTACACAAAGAATCAAGACAAACATCATAAAAATGGTAATCTTCGCACGGCTCAATTGAAGTGCACGTTTAAGGTTAGTAGATTCGCCTATATATCGTGCTAATTTTAAGATTCTGAATACACGAAGTAATCGTAGGGCTCGTAATGCTACTAAAGAGTGAGAACCAGCGAGAATGAACGATAAATATTTTGGAATTGTCGATAAGAGATCAATTATTCCAAAAAAGCTAAATATGTATTTACTCGGCTTTTTAACTGTAATAATCCTGGCAATATATTCCAGCGTAAATAATATTGTAATAATCCACTCGGCGACATTTAGAAAGGTATGATATTTAGCATCTATCTCAGCGACACTTTCAAGCATCACAAAAATGATACTTGCAATAATCACTATGAGTAGACTAATATTAAATATTTTGCCGTGTAAGGTGTCGGCTTCATAAATGGTTTCATGAAGTTTTTGTTTCCAACCTACCTTATGATGTTTCTTATTGCTCAAATACTATATTTTTATAAAAGTAGTAAATCTAGTTTAGTTACGCTTTAATATTAACTTAGTGTTAGTTAATACATTTACTACAGTACTCATCAAATGTTAAAGTGTTTTTCATTGGGGGGTTAAGGTTTTTATGATTTTTAATCTTTTGTTTTTTCTTATATAAGCTTGAATAATATGTTGTGTATCACGGTTATGATGCATTGGTGTGATGATAGATTGCAATACTTCAATATTATTAATTTGATAGTTCAAATCAAAAAACCCAAATCCTTTATAAGAGCCATTTTCTATAAGCACAGCACTGCGTTCATCTATGGTTCTGCCTATATCTATTATTACCATGCTTTGGTCTAATAGACTAAATTGTTCGATCACTTTATTAGCACGATCATTATATTCAGTTATTGATTCTTCATGAACACAGGCGCCATGGCAAAGTTTGATGGTATAATTAAAACAACCACTTTTGGTTTGATAAACACCAGTTAATTTTTGACACAGCTCATGCGATTCAATGATTTTAGACATGAAGCTTTTAGCGCCTTGAAGATTTGAAAAGGTTGTAATTGGTTTATCGCCTTTGGTCACCTTAGCTATTTTGAAATTTAAATAGCCATGATCATCATAATACTGAAATAAACCATGTGTAAAGATGGTGCGCCGTTGTGCACGATTGTATATAGGCTTGTTACGCTTGATCTCTTCACTTTCTTTAAGTAATGCTATTAATTCACTTCCTGTTTCTTCAAAGGTGACAGCCACAACCTGCAATTGTATTTTTTTAGATTTTATTGACTGGTTTGTAAAGTGTTGATTTACGCGATGTTTAATGTTTTTACTCTTACCAATATAAATGATTGAACCATCTTCAGCATGCATGTAATACACGCCTGTAACAGATGGCAATCCTTCAACAATTTCTTTGAGCTTAGGTTCCATTTGAAATTTGGGCTCTAACCTAATGGTTTCTTTAACTATGGTTTTTGCTGTATCCTTAGCTAAAAGTAATTTGAATAGTTTAACGGTTGCTAAGGCATCACCTGATGCACGATGTCTATCACTTACAGGAATTCCTAATGCTCGTGTAATTTTTCCCAAACTATATGATTTATGCCCTGGAATTAATTTCTTTGCCAATTCAACAGTGCATAAGGTTTCACGCTCAAACTCAAATCCGAGACGCTTAAATTCAGTTTGCAAAATACGATAGTCAAATTTTGCATTGTGCGCAACAATGATACAGTCTTGTGTTATTTCAACAATACGTTTAGCCAATTCATAGAACTTCGGCGCATTGCGTAACATGTTATTGTTGATTCCAGTTAGATTGACTACGAATTGCTGAATATCTCTTTCAGGGTTGATCAAACTGATCAATTGATCAACAACCACATGACCATCATATTTATAAATGGCTATCTCAGTAATGCCTTCTTCATTATACTTTCCACCGGTTGTTTCTATGTCTAGTATTGCGTAAATAAGTGTATTTCGTTTATTTATTATTCCGTACCCCAAAAATGCTACTTCCAATGCGTACCATCGTACTTCCACAATCTATTGCAAGCGGGTAGTCGGCGCTCATACCCATCGAGACCACTGAGAGGTTAGGATCGTTTTCCTTTAATTGATCAAAAACGTGTTTAAGATAATTAAATTCTGAGGTCACGGTTTCTTGATCTGAGGTAAATGTAGCCATTCCCATTACACCAATGATCTTGACATTTTGCAAAGCGTTCAATGTTTCTGATGTTAAGATGTCTTGAGCGTCTGAGAAGCTCATCCCAAATTTAGAGTCTTCACTCGCAATTTTGATCTGTAACAAGCAATGAATGACTCTTTCATGTTTTTGAGCCTGCTTGTCAATCTCCTTGAGTAACTTAAAGCTGTCAACACCATGTATCAAACTTACAAAAGAAGCGATGTATTTAACTTTATTGCGTTGTAAGTGACCAATCATATGCCACTCAATATCATTAGGCAGCTGTTCATATTTCTCAACCAATTCCTGTACTTTGTTTTCCCCAAAGATGGTTTGGCCGGCTTGATAAGCTTCTAGAATGGTTTCTACAGATTTGGTTTTACTCACTGCTACTAACGTTACTTCTTTAGGTAATGAAGATTTAATGGTATGTAAATTTTGTGCTATGCTCATTTAAAATTCATAAATAGTAACACCAGAACGAAGTTTTGGCAAAATAAAAGTACTCTTAGGCGGCATGGTAAGCCCTTCATCCGCGATCGATTTCATCTCATTAATCGTTATTGGTACCAGACCAAAACCCACTTCAAATTCTTGACTATCGACACGACTTTTAATAGCGACAAGACCATTTTTTCTATGAGAATATTCAATGCGTTTATCATTGCGCAAATCGGAAATGCCTAAAATAGGCTCTAATATTGTTTTATGTAAAATTTGAGTGTCTAAGGCATCTAAAGCATTAGTAATCTGATAATTGGATTTACGTAAATAAAGCGAATAGAATTCACCGTCAAGGTACATGCTAAAATGATGTTTTTTTGACGGCATGTAAAGGTCAGCACCTCTATTTTCAATGCGATACATGGTATCTAAATGGATTAAGAACTCTTCTTTTGATAATCCGTTCAAATCCTTAACCAACCTGTTAAATTCAAGAATTTTAAGATCAGATTCGGGAATCAAGTAACTCATAAAATAACTATAGTTCTCATTTTTTGACTTTTCTTTTTGCATCTGTTTGGATAATAAAAAAGAAGAAGCCGATCGGTGATGTCCATCTGCAATATAAATGTTAGTCACCGATTCAAAAACCAATCTTATTTTATCGATGATTTCATCATTGTCAACTTTCCAGAGATAATGAGTATCTCTATAAGTCGTGGTAAATTCAAATTCAGCTCGATCCACTTGGATATTCTCAATGAGTTCCAACAAATCTGGATTGTCTGGATAAGTTAATAGCACAGGTTCTGCGTTAAAACCAACAGTCTTTAGATAATCTTTGAATATGTGTTCCTTATATTCAATGGTGTCTTCATGCTTTTTAATGACATCATTTTCATAATCTTGGGTACTGGCAGCTGCGATTATTCCATTAAATGTAAAACCTTCGCGATTGACAATTTTATACACATAATAACTGGGCTTATCATCCTGTACAAAAATGTGATCTTCTTTAAATTCAAGATAACGGTTACGTACCAGTTTATAGCGTTTTTTACCTTTAATCTCGCGTGCATATTTATAACCTGGATTAACGATATGCAAAAAGGAAAACGGATTATAGTCAAGGCGCGCCTCACGTTCGGCTTGAGTATAAGTTTGATAAGACCTCGAGGCTACGAGGCTCACCTTATCACGTGTAGGTCGCACTGCTTTAAATGGAATGATCGTAGCCAAAATATTAGTTGAATTGTTTGGCTATACGCTCTGCTTTTTTACTTTCAGAATAATCATAGAATCCTTCACCGGATTTCACCCCTAATTTACCAGCTCTAACCATGTTCACCAGAAGTGGACAAGGTGCATATTTCGGGTTTTTAAAGCCATCGTACATAACTTCTAGAATAGACAGGCAAATATCCAATCCTATAAAATCTGCCAGCTGCAAAGGACCCATAGGATGAGCCATACCCAATTTCATTACAGTATCGATCTCATGGACTCCAGCAACACCATTGTATAAAGTCTCAATTGACTCGTTAAGCATTGGCATTAAAATGCGATTAGCAACAAATCCAGGGTAGTCATTTACCTCCACTGGTACTTTACCTAATGTTTTAGACAGCTCCATTATGATCTCGGTGATCTCATCGCTGGTGTTGTAACCTCTAATGATTTCAACTAATTTCATAATAGGGACCGGATTCATAAAGTGCATGCCTATTACTTTGTCAGGTCGGTTTGTAACGGCAGCAATTTGAGTTATTGAAATAGAGGAGGTGTTGGTTGCCAATATTGTGTCTTCGGGACATGCTGCATCCAATTGTTTGAATATGTTCAACTTCAAGTCCACATTTTCAGTGGCGGCTTCAATGACCAAACTAGCATATTCTACACCTTCAGTGATACTGGTGAACGTGGTAATATTAGCCAATGTTTCTTCTTTATCAGCTTCGGTAATACGTTCTTTAGTGACCATTCTGTCTAAATTCTTACTAATGGTATCCATACCTCTTTTAATTGCGGTTTCACTGATGTCGATCAATTGTACTTTAAAACCACTTTGCGCAAAAGTATGGGCAATACCATTTCCCATGGTTCCAGCTCCAATAACTGCTACATTTTTCATTCTTTGTATATAGTATTTAGTTAAAACAACTTATTATTTGTGTGGCAACACGAAGCGCCTCTGTGCCGTCATGAAGGGTCACTATAGGTGAGGTGTTTGTGTTTATGGCGTGAGCAAACGTTTCTAACTCGTCCAAAATGGCATTGTTTTCGGCCACTTCGGGATTGTCAAAGTAGATTTGTTTTTTTTCGCCTTCAGCATTTTGTAAGATCATATCAAAATCGCCAGGATGCTCGGGAGCATCTTTCATTTTCACCACTTCACAACTTTTGTCCAAAAAATCTACAGAGATATAGGCATCTTTTTGAAAGAATCTGCTTTTACGCATATTTTTTAATGAAATTCTACTCGCCGTTAGATTAGCAACACAACCGTTTTCAAATGCAATACGTGCGTTAGCAATATCAGGTGAATTACTGATCACTGATACGCCACTGGCAGAGATATCTTTGACTTTTGATTTGACCACGCTCAATATGATATCAATATCGTGTATCATTAAATCAAGAACAACAGGTACATCGGTGCCGCGAGGATTAAATTCGGCCAGGCGATGTGTTTCTATAAACATCGGATTTATGAGTTGGTCTTTAACAGCTAAAAATGCAGGGTTAAATCGTTCGACATGACCTACCTGCCCTCTTAAATTATTTTCGGCAAGAAGTCTCCTTATTTCCTCAGCTTCTTCAACCGTTTTTGTTATTGGTTTCTCAATAAAAATATGTTTGCCATTTTCAATGGCTTTAATAGCGCAATCATAATGTGATAATGTAGGTGTTACAATATCCACCATATCAACCGCATCAATGAGGGCGTCATTTGAATCGAAATGACGGTAACCAAATTCGTCAACTACTTTTTTGGAGTTGCTTTCATCAGCATCATAAAACCCTACGAGTTCATATTGATCAGATTGATTTAATAATTTAAGGTGAATTTTACCTAGATGACCTGCACCCAGAACTCCTGCTTTTAGCATTGTAGATAATTTTACACAAAAATAGTTGATTTGAAGTAAAAATTACTCAAAACAAATTAGAAAATAGTATTTGTATTTTATGTGGTTTAAGTTACTTTTAAGCTCCAAAATTACCCTGCAATCTTGAAAGATACATTTAAACATAAAGGCCTTCGTTTAAAATTGGTAGAAATAATAAAGTCCAAAGGAATCAAGGATCCTAATGTTTTAAATGCCATAGCAAAAGTGCCAAGGCATTTGTTTATGGATTCAGGATTTCTAGACCATGCTTATCAGGATAAGGCCTTTCCAATTGCTGCCGACCAGACGATTTCACAGCCTTATACTGTTGCCTTTCAAACTGAGCTATTAGATGTTGAAAAGGGTAAAAAGATCCTTGAAATTGGTACGGGAAGTGGTTATCAAGCCGCTGTATTGTGTGAAATGGGAGCTAAAGTTTATAGTATTGAACGGCAAAAAGAGTTGTTCAAAAAAACAAGTACTTTTTTAACCAAGTTAGGTTATCATACTAAAAAGTTGATTTTTGGAGATGGTTATAAAGGACTTCCTGATGAAGCTCCATTTGATGGTATTGTGGTTACGGCCGGTGCACCATTTGTTCCTAAACCACTGCTTGAACAATTGAAAATTAATGGACGATTGGTGATACCTGTAAATTCGAATGATGATGATATTCAAGTTATGACTTTGTTTATAAGAAGAGACGAGTCCAAATTTGAAAGACATGAATTAGGTGAATTCAGATTTGTTCCGTTACTAGAAGATAAAAATTAACCAGACATTGGTGTAATTTTAATACCTTGTCATCACGCTTTTAAATTTCTCATTATGTTACTACAATATCGACTTTCATTGGTTGTTAGTTTGTTTTATGCAACGCTTTCATTTGGCCAAATAACATCAGAAAAACTGGATGACTTGGCTTATAAGAATGCTGTAGAATCCTTTAATGAATTGTATGAATTTTTCAGCATTCCTAATGATGCCATCTACCCAGAACAAATTGAACCGAATATCAAGTGGTGTGAAAATGCCTTTGCTAAACGTGGCTTCACAACTAAACGACTAAATACAGAAACTGTACCTCTTTTACTGGCTTCAAGAGAATATCCAAGTGCAGAAAAAACGGTATTGGTGTATTTGCAAATTGATGGGCAGCCGGTAGACACCACAAAATGGTTTCAGCCAGACCCTTATGTGCCAGCGTTAAAAGAAAAAAATAGCAATGGTGAATGGAGTATAATTCCATGGGAAAGTTTACAAGGAGAAATTGATAGAGACTGGCGCATATTTTCACGTTCAGCTTCCGATGCTCGAGGACCCGATATGATGTTCTTAAAGGCGATGGACATCATCAATGCAAATAATTATCAACCTAATTTCAATATCAAGGTGATTATGGATTTTGAAGAGGAATTAGGATCGCCACAATTACCTCAGGCTGTAACTACTTTTAAAGAGGATTTATCGGCTGATATGTTGGTTATTTTTGATGGACCACGTCATTTGTCAAATAATCCTACTTTATCGTATGGTGCAAGAGGTATTGCGACTATTTCTTTAGAAGTCTTTGGACCTCGAGTACCTTTACATAGTGGCAATTATGGTAATTATGCACCAAACCCAGCCAGAAAATTGTCTCAACTTTTGTCTAAAATGTGGGATGAAGACGGGCGAGTATCAATACCAGGTTGGTATGACGGAATCACAATTACGGATGATGTAAAAGCGATTTTGAAGCAAGTACCTGATGATGAAGCCCAAATACAAGAAGATTTTGGCATTGCGAATGCAGAGAATATTGGAAATAATTTTCAAGAAGCCATTCAATATCCCGCTTTGGGAATCTTAGGACTAGAAGCAGCCTGGGTAGGTAAAGAAACACGCACCATCATTCCGGCTTCTGCCATTGCAGAACTCAATATCAGACTGGTAAAGGAAACTGAAGGAGACAGAATGGTAAAATTATTACGCGATTTCATTAAGGATCAAGGATATTATTTGGTCGCAAATGAGCCAACCGAAGAAGAAAGAATGAAATATACCAAAATAGCACGTTTCAATGCCGATGTTGCCTATGCAGCCTTTAGAACTGAGTTTGATACAGAGATTGGTGATTGGCTAAGACGCGGTATGCGGCGTGCATTTGGATCAGATCCCATACAAATTCGTACTATGGGAGGATCAATTCCAATATCACCATTTGTAAGTACACTGGGCATACCTGCAGTAGGTGTACCTACCGTTAATCCCGATAATAATCAGCACAGTCCAAATGAAAATATAAGACTTGGTAATTATATTGACGGTATTAAGACCATAACGGCCATTTTAATGGAGCGATTATAAATCTAACTAGAGCGGTTTCACCATCTTGAAGTCGTCCATGATGAACCCGTTACCAATATCAATGACAATAGGGCCTTTAGATTTGAATCCCATGTTCTGGTATGCTTGAATAGAGTTGGTGTTGTTCTTATTAACAGTCAAAGTAATTGTAGTACAACCCATATCTTTTGCGCAGGATTCAATAAACGTCATCGCTGTACGTCCAATTTTTTTGCCGCGATATTTCTTATCGATATAGATCTTACTCAAAAACAAATCGTCTTTATCTTTTTTAATGCATAGATAGCCAACGGCTTTATTTTTATAGTTAATTATATAATATAAATAACCTTCTTTAATTTGTTGATTTATAGAATTTTGTGATTGAAATTTATCAACCATATATGTTACTTGTGCTGCACCAATTATACTGGTGTAGTGTTCGTGCCAAATGGTATGAGCCAAGGTGGCTATGATTTCAATTTCTGTAGGTTTGGTAGCAAGAACAATGGTAGTCATATCACAAACAATAGACTTATTTTTCGCGTAATTTAAGTTCACTAATAGAAGAATTTAGATCTCTTCCGGCCCATTGATAATAGATTCTAGCACTTCTAATAAAGATAAAGAACATAATAAATGAAAGCACTACCACGATCATCCAATTAAAAAGAAATTCACGACCAGTTAAAAAGAGTTGAATGATGGCGACCACAAAGAACACGAGGCAACCTACCGCTAAATTTTGTGATAAGGCGGAATACATGTTCCAACGTTCTACGTATTCAAAATTAGCAGGACTGTATTCTCTAATCAATACAAACTTATCAGAAATAGGCATGCCTTTGATCTCATTTTCGACATAGATTTTTGGCCATAGTTTAGGCCCAATAATGGTATGAAGTTTTTTACCAAGTGGATTTATCGCAAACCCTATGATATAGGCTAAAATAATAACAATAACCCCTTTCTCAGTGTTTTCCAGATTTTTGATCAACTCATTGAACATTCCATAATTTACAGTAGTTGTCATGGTTTCTTTAGATTCATCTTTTTTGGAATATTTAGTTTTTTCAATTTTAGATTCTGTTGGAAGCGGATTTGCAGGATGTGATTTAATTGAGATTGTCAATAATGAAAAAGCGACTAAAATGATCAATCCAGGGATGACATGTGCAAAAATATCGAATGTGAACTTAATGAAATTACTCATTGAATGGTTTTAAATTTTGTAGGAAAGTAATAGTGATAGAGAAGCAATTAAATTTACAATTTTATTTTAACTCTTCAAGCTCTTCCTCAAATAGTACACTAGCCAGCTTTCTGTCTTTGACCTTTTCTTTAAAATGTTTTACTTCTTGCATACTTTGGTCACCGCCTCCAACTCTAATCATGATATCAATATAGTCAATAAAAGTAGCGGATTCGTCACCAAAGCGTTCGCCAACAATCATAATTTTATCTACAGGGTATAAACCGCAATCCACTGAAAGCGCTTCTTTGGCCGATAAGCCAACCGTAGTTATTCCCATTTCATCTGCTATTTCATAGGCTATTTTGGGAATGCCAATGTTGGTATAACCACTTACTATTTCCAGATTTTTGGCACCATACTTTTTTTCTAGAAAGCGAATGTGCTTTAATAGCAAATTGCGAGCGGTTTTTTTATCAAAAGGTCGGCCGCTATAACCAACTATACCTATTTTTTTCATTTTGTATTCCAGTTAATTTATTGCGAAAGTATTTTTTCAAAACATATACTATTGCTTACGCCTGCGTACTGTCCGTAGTTGGGGATTTCCAAATAGCCAAAATTTTTATAGAGGCCAATAGCTTCCGGATTTCTCAATCCAGTTTCTAATACGCATGAATAATATCCTAATTCAATTGCCCACTGTTCTAATGCAAGAAGCACTTTTCTTGCTATGCCTTGTCCACGGTACTTAGGTTGGGTAAACATTCGTTTAATTTCTACAGATTTGGAATTGAATGGTTTTAATGCACCACACGCTACAGGGATGTTCATGTCATAGTATACAATAACATGATTGATGTTTTTTAAGGTATTGTATTGCTTATAGAAATCATGTTCGTCACCATCTCGATCCGCAAGTTCATGATTCAGATGTTGAACCAAAACATGAAAGTCCTTATCATCGGCAGTAGTCCTTATTAATATTGACACCTCGTATAAGTTTTTGTGATTTTTAATGCCTTACTAATGTAATAAGAAAATACTTGTGGTTGCTCTAAATTAACAGACCTTAATGACTCACTCCAACACATTTATCAATATGATTGAATAAAAAAATCATTAAGAAAAGTCAGATTAACCCTTCATATTTTGGCTTAAAATTGAAAAAAATGTCAAAAAAATCGATAAAAGGTTAGTTTTTTACGATAAATTACATATGTTTGTCTCAACAAACCCTAAGTCTCAGATATGAAAGTAAAGATTTTATTATTCAGTTTTAGCCTATTTTTAGTTACTGGCTTTGGCTTTGCTCAGAAAAAGAAAGAGGAACAAAGCTTCATTACTGGAAAAGTTGCTATTGCCAAATACCATGATCGCGACGAATTAGAACAGAAACAAAAAGGCGAACTCCTCATTTTATATGTAGAACGTATTGAAGTAATAGTAAAAATACTTCCTAATATTGCGTTTGCAACAAAACCTGGTACTACTATGGCTTCTTTAGGTATCCCTGATACCAAAGATCATAGAAAGGCTCTCGAAGAAAACATTGATGCTGCAAATGACTATTTTGAAAGTACGATCGAGTTTCAAAAGAAGATCTTACCGTATTCTGATCGGTCAAATTTAATTTCGGCCATATTATTTTATGAAGAAACATTGAAGTCTTTGCATACATATAACGAATACAATAAACTTTAAGATGAATTTCTCTTCATTAGTTTGAATTAGTTGAATGTGATTTTGCTCCCGCAAAAATTTTAAATCGCAACCCTTGGAAGTTCTTTTCAAGGGTTTTTTTGTGCACAAATTCGCACATCATTGATACAGTTTGTAGAAAGTGGAACAACTAAAACATTAAAAAATTAAAAAAAGTAAGAAAATATATATAAAAAAATGCAAAAAAAGGTATTTCATCGATATTATTTGTATTTCGTAGGATTTGTACCTATTTTTGGTTGCATTAGTTAAAAGAACCCCAAGTCTAACTATGAAACTACTTAATTATGAAAAACTTTACATTATCAACATGTTTGTTTTTGTTCGTGTTTACCAGTTTGTTTGCACAACAAGAAAAAGGAATAATCGGTGTTGAAAATTGGTTGAATCCATGGACCGAATTTAGACCAAATCTTAACGAGTACGATGAGCCAACTCAAATTTTGAGTGGTAATATCACCGAAGATACACGATTACTAAAAAAACACACCTATTTACTACTGGGAAGTGTATTCGTTACAAATAATGCTACACTTACTATTGAACCAGGAACAGTGATCATGGGTGATTTTAAAACCAAAGGTTCACTTACCATTAGTCGTGGATCCTCCATTGTCGCCAATGGACAAGAAACCGATCCTATTATTTTTACTTCCAATCAAGGCGTAAAGAAAGCTGGTGATTGGGGTGGTATATTCATTTTAGGTGAAGCACCAATCAATAAATTTGGTAACGAATCGGCGTTGAATTACGGACTTAGACCTACATCATACAACGACATCAGCTTTGGAGGGGAGAACCCAGATAGTGGATCTGGAATCATGCGTTATGTGAGAATCGAATTTGCTGGTAAAAGAACACGAGAATTTGGATACTATAATGGATTAACATTAGCCGGTGTAGGAAATAACACCATAATAGAAAATATCATGGTGAGTTACTGTTTGGGTAATTCATTCAATGTTATTGGCGGTGAATTATTCATGGATAAAATGGTATCATACAGATCCAGTAGCAATGATTATGAATTTAATTATGGTACCCAATGTAATATAACTAATTCCTTGGCCATACGTTCTCCTTACGTTTCTGGTGCCGATGGTTCAAGAGCTATGTTTATTGCGTCTTATGATAAGATAGACGAAGTTGATCTTACTAAAAAAGGAACATTAGTAACTGCAGAGAACATGACTTTAGTCAATGTAAGTGACAATTTGGACTCTGATATTCAAGTTGGATTGGTAAAAGAGGGCTTGTTTATTGCTTCCAATGCTTCATTACATATGAACAAAAGTGTCATTTCAGGATTTAATCCTGCAGTAATACTTGATAATGAAATCAAGGTTAATCAAGAAAACCTAGATCGCATTAAGTTTAGTGAAATGTATTTCAATAATTGTAATGGAAACATATTCATCGAATACGATTCTAATAATGACGATCTGGAAAACTGGTATGGCAACCGTGCTTTTTTCAATGTGTATTCAAAAGCTGCAGATTCTGAGACCTTTATAGATTCAAAAAATACCAAGCGTCCGGATTTCAGATTAAGAATTAATAAGATAATTGCGTCAAACGATTAATCACTTTTAATATGTCAGGCATTTTATCTAAACATTCTTATGCTGAATTCAATCGAGCTCGATTTAATTAGCCCGCTTAGAGTTTTAGATTTTGTTTAGATAAGCAAATTTTTAAAAAGACAATGGCATGCAGAAAACTACTGTATTAATGAGACTCATATTTGGATGCTTATTGTGCGCGTTCTTTTCAACGCAACACATTAAAGCACAAATTGTTATTGGTCAACCAAACCTGGGATTTAGTCAGGCTTGTGCTAGTACATCTTTTAATACGTATAATGTAACATTTGTGTTTTCACCTGAAGCTGGGTTGAGTCCTTCAAATCAGTTTATCATTGAAATGTCAGACGCAGAAGGTGATTTTACTGATCCTACTGTAGTTTATTCATCCGATCCAGGATCTGTAACTACTTCGCCGGCTACCTTAAGCTTTTCTATTCCCACTACAACTTCTGGTGAGAATTACAAATTGAAAATCAAAAGTACAGCTCCAGCAGCCAGCAGTGCTGCTTCTATGGCGTTCGCTGCATATTATAAATTACAGGATAGTCCATTTACCATTAATAATTTAGTTTCAACTGGAGCTTTTTGTTCTGGTGGGAGTTATCTTTTAACTATTGACAACCCTGGTACTGGAGATAATGACTCTCCTTTGAACTATCCTTCTTTAACATTTAATTGGTTTCGAGAAACAGGTCCTACTACGTCTGTTTTTGTAGCCGAAGGACCAACATTAACAGTTGATGTAGAAGGCACCTATTTTGTAGAAACAAATTATGGTACTTGTACTTCCAATTCATTCTCCAATAGAGTGACTATTACCGAAGCCACTTCAGGAGAAGCGAGTGCGACCATAGTCTCAAGTCAGGGTAATCCATTTTGTCCAGACAACGGTATGACCACCTTAAGTACAATAGGTGGAAATAGCTATCAATGGTTTAAGGATGGCTCAGCCATATCTGACGCTAACGATCAAATGTATCAAACTGATGAACCAGGAACATATTCGGTGCAAGTTGACTTGGGTGATTGTGAAGCGTCAGGTACCATTGAGCTAGAAACCCAAGGGTTTACTAGTGCGCTCAATATTTCTGAAATGAATTTCATGGATGAAGGAGAATCATTAACTGTACTAGTATCTACCACTGCAATCAACCCAACTTTCGAGTGGTATTTGAATGATAGTTTGATTGACAATGCTACGGAAGACACTTATGTAGCTACCGAATTTGGAAACTACAGGGTTATCATAACACAATCTTCAGGCTGTATAGCTACCGAAGAGATCTCATTCAGTATTATGGAACCGTTTCCTGATGTTACTAATATTCCTAATCTCATAAGTCCTAATGGTGATGGGATCAATGATACATGGGTAATTCCACAAGCTTATGTTAGCGGAACTAATACTCAAGTCACCATATTAACAAATCAAGGGGAGGTAATATTACAGACAAACGATTATCAAAATAATTGGCCTCAAAACCAATTGCAGTTAACAAGTGTGAACATGGTGTTCTATTACATCATTCAACCACCAAACCTAAAAACAAGAAAAGGATCAATAACCATTGTCAAATAAAATGAAACTGTATGTAACTATCATATTGTGTTTATGCTCATGGCATTTGATCTGTGCCCAAGAAGAGGACGGAGTAGTTTCTCTTGCATTTCCAGTAAGAAACTCCCTGACATTTAATCAATATATGATTAATCCAACATTCAGTTTTGTAAGAGAACAATATAAGTACATCAGTATCACCAATAAAAGAGAATGGGTTCAGTTTGATGATGCACCAATGACTTACGCGGCGAGTTATGCTGGTCGTTTCAAAGAAAATATGGGTATTGGAATTGGACTATTTCAACAAAACTATGGGGTATTAACAACTTTCGGGGGATTAATGAATTATGCATACAACGTAAGAATGAACAACGATAATAATTTGACCTTCGGTATTAATCTAGCCGCTTATAGCAGTGGTGTTAATAGTGGAAGTGTTGCAACCAATGTACCAGATCCGTCCTTAAATAATATACCTTCAAACTTCTTGCTAAGTGTTACACCAGGAATAAATTACGGCACACAATTTTTTGATTTCGGTTTATCGGTCAATAATGCAGTACTGTATAACTTCAATAATTCAGAACTTATTAAAGAAGATCCTGAACAAAGTATTCAAGCTCATGTACGATATACAGGTTATATGGACAGTAGAGGCTTTTTTGATGAAAGTAAATTCTCAGGACTTATCCGTTCAGAATTTAAAAGTGATAATACTGTTATTTCTGGTATTGCTATGCTTACTGTTCCCAAAGGAATTTGGGCTCAGATAGGCTATAACACGCTTTATGGCGTGTCTGGAGGACTGGGTATTAACATTACTAAACAAATTGCTATTGAGTACAACTTTGAAAAGGCATTAGGTGATCTTACTGATTTTGGACCTTCTCACGAGATAACGCTTGCCTATAAATTCAAAAATAGAGAACAATATTATTATAGTGGAGAAGATGAAGTAAGTGCCTTAATTAATACCACTAAAAAAAGAAAACCAAATCAAACTGTTGCAAAACGCTCACGTGCAGAGGTTGAAGCTAACCGCCTAGCAAAAGCTCAAGCATTAGAACAGTCTAAGTTAGAAGCCGATGCTTTAGCTAAAGCACAGGAAGAAGAGCGCGCGCGACAGGCTGCAGAAGAACTTGCTAAGAAAGAGGCTGAATCTCAAGCCAGAGCTCAAGAAGAAGAACAAGCACGACTAGCAGCAGAAGCCAAGGCTAAAGCTGAACAAGAAGAGCAGGCACGATTAGCAGCAGAAGCAAAGGCTAAAGCAGAACA
>CAYZKX010000001.1:0-21293 GCA_964479055.1 uncultured Flavobacteriaceae bacterium | reverse complement strand
AAGGCTAAAGCAGAACAAGAAGAACAAGCGCGATTGGCTGCAGAAGCTCAAGCCAAAGCCGAACAAGAAGAACAAGAACGACTAGCTGCAGAAGCCAAGGTTAAAGCAGAACAGGAAGAACAAGCTCGATTGGCTGCAGAAGCCAACGCTAAAGAAGAACAGGAAGAACAAGAACGTCTTGCAGCTGAAGCAGATAAAGTACAAAATGAAGAAACATCAGTTGCTGTCAATCCAAATGACATCATTGGTAAACAAATGGTTTCTATTGAAAATGCAACAAATAATACAAAAGAGAAACAAGAAGAATTGTTATCCAAGCTAATTGAAGCAGTAGATAGTAAGAACCAAGATTTGATAGATCTCAAAGAGGAAAATGACTTGGGTGATCAAGGCATCTTTATGGAACCGAAGCCATTTAAGAGTGTTTCGGCCGAAAACAAAGCTATTGAAGCTTTAATTGCCGATCTAGACGCTGTAATTGAGGCGAGAAGTAAGGAAATAAAGCAACTTGAAACCTTAAATGAACAACGTCAAGAAGTTGATACCATTGTATTGGATGAGGTGTATCTATATTACCAAAAAAAGCTCAATACTTTAAAAGTAGAGCAGGCCGAGGCAACACGTGCCAAAGCTGAATTGGTATCAAGATTAGAATCTATTAATGAAGCCACTGAGATTGAGCGCAAACGAAGAATTAAACGCGCAGCGTATAATAATGAAGAGGACAGATACCAACAAGACAGAGCTGTATTGAAGAGTATTATTGACAATACACCTATGAGTTCTACACCATTGAAATCTGAAGATTTTGACTTTGGAGAAGAACTTGGTAGTAATATTCAAATATTGAAGAATGTCAATAACATCGATAGTGGATTCTATGTTGTTGTGGCAGTTCATAATGATACCGCTAAGAGAGATGAATTTTTAAGAAAAGCTGTTGCGGCAGGTCAATCCAATATAGACTTTTTCTTTGACGTGAATACAAGCAAGTATTATATCTATTATAAAAAACTAAATAGTATTAATGAAGCCAACGAAGAATTCAAATCAAGAGGTAGCCGATCTTATAATGGTAAGCTATCTATTGTGAAGATTGAAAATTAAAAATGTATAAATAAAGTGTCCCAATTCCTTTTCTGTAATGGCACTTAACAGATAAGGAAATTTAAAATAACAACTATCATGAAAAAACCTACTTTTTCTAAAATCGTCGCCATTAGTTTATTTCTGTTTATGGGTTTGCAAACCTATGCACAGAATTACGTTCCATTTACCCCACGATTTAATCGTGATGTTAGAGGTGATATTGTTCTAATAGGTAACAATATTCTTGGTCCAGATAACAATGCATTCAATGATAATACTGTCTACAATCACAACGTAGACATGCAGTATATCGATATTGATGGCGACCCTTCTACCTTTAGTTCGTCTAGTGCCGATTTAGAAATTCCAAACCCAAATTGCTATCGAATAATACATGCTGGCTTGTATTGGGGTGCTGTAAATCCAGGCAGTGAGCCTATTACCAATGTGAAGTTTAGAGGTCCAGTTGGTGGTTATAATGATATTACTGGTACCATTATTTATAATGCTAATGGATCATCAATTGATGGTGGAGACAGTTTTTCATATGCTTGTTATGCTGATGTTACAAGTATAGTAACAGCTTTAGGAACCGATTTAGGTACCTATACGGTGGCTAATGTGTCTTCGGCTGAAGGTGAAACTTCTTTAGACGATCCTTTCAATGGTACCGGACATTCTGCAGGTTGGTCCTTGTTTGTGGTGTATGAAGATCCTACACTACCTGGAAAATCGATAACTAGTTTTGATGGTTTTAGCACCATTAGTGTTCCTGGTGGAAATCCTACTTTGAATGTCCCAATTAGTGGATTCAGAACCATACCGGCCCCAGCACCAGTGCGAGCCAACTTTGCATTTGCTACTTTGGAAGGTGACAGCCCAATTGTAGGTGATAGATTAAGATTAAATGGTGTTAGCTTATCAGCAGTTGATAGACCAGTGGACAACTTTTTTAACAGTTCAGTTACTCAACTTAATGCCACGCCTGTTAATAATAGAGTGCCAAACAGTACTAATACCTTAGGGTTTGACACTGGAGTTATGGCTGTTCCAAATCCAGGAAATACGGTTATTGCTAATGATGCTACCTCGGCAACGGTTACTTTAGAAACCAGTGGAGACACGTATTTTCAATATTTTTTCGCCTTTGCGGTAGAAATCATTGAACCCAATATTGTTCTTACAAAGATTGTTGAGGATGATATGGGTAATGACATTGGAGGACAAACGGTAAATCTAGGTCAACCCTTAAATTATATCATTGGATTTCAAAATACTGGAAATGACAACGCCACAAATTTTCAAATTAGGGATATACTTCCAGTCAATATTATTTATAATCACCCAACTGATTTGGTATTACCAGCGGGTGTAACGGTATCAAGTTATAATCCTGCAACCAGAGAATTAATTTTTGACATTGAAGATTATTTGGTTGAAGTAGGTGATCCAGTATATGAAATAAGAATTGAAGCTCAAGTGGTTGATAACTGTGCCGATTTGGCCGATGCTTGTTCAAACATAATTAGTAATCAGGCTTTTGCAACATACAACGGATTCTTTAACCCTACCTTTTTGGTTTCAGATGATCCTAGTATAAATAGTAACACAGGTTGTTTGCTTACACCACAAGCAACGAACTTTTTAGCCGATCTTGATTGTACTTTCGTAGAAGAAATTGTGCTTTGTGGAGACAGTGTAGACCTTACTGCGGCCAATGGATATGATTCCTATTCATGGTCAACGAGTCCAACGGGAACGCCAGTTATAGGAAATACCCAAACTATTACAGTTACTGCTACTGGAACATATTATGTGTTTAATACTGCAATTGCTCCTTGTCAATCTACAATACAACAGTTTGATGTTGCCTTATTTGGAGGCAATATTACTAATCCTGTAATTCCATTTGCCGATGAGGTTGTTACTTGTCCTAATGATGGCAAATTGTTACCAAACATATTTTTATGCGGTGCAAATGATTACAGAGACATTCTTACAAATATTGCAGGTACAACATCAATCATTTGGGAACAATTGGATGAATCCAGTTGTCCGGCAGTTACAGATCCCGATTGTGCCAATGAGGACAGTTCATGTACATGGAATCAAGTTGGAACAGGACCAGACTATACTGCTAATACGGCAGGGCAATTTAGATTGACCATAAACTACCAAGGAGGTTGTTTTGAGCAGTTCTATTTTAATGTTTATCAAAACCTCTTAGTACCAACAGTAACAACAACTGATATCATATGTACTACTCCAGGATCTATTACGGTGCATGATGTTCCAAGTGGCTATGAATATAGTATAGATGGTGTTAATTATCAGCCAAGTAATGTCTTTACAATAACTACGCCAGGGACTTATTCAGTCTATGTGAGACAAATTGGTGTACCTACCAACCCTTGTATATTTACTGTACCTGATGTTCAAATTAGAGAAAGTGATTTTACTGTTTCAAATATTGTTACACAACCACTTTGTCATGATGAGAAAGGAAGTATTCAATTAGCAGCTAATGATACCCAACCGCAATATTTCTTTTCCATTTATGATGGTCCGACATTAGTGAACAGCATAGGCCCAATAAATGAGAACACTTATATTTTTGAAGATCTCAATCCAGGAACTTATACTGTTCTTGTAGAAACCGAAGATGGTTGTACTCATACCGAAGATATTACTATTATTGAGCCACCATTGTTGACGGTTACCGCTGCTCTTACAACGCCACTGACATGTGAAGATGGAGAAATAACCATTTACCCAGAAGGTGGGACAGCACCTTACTTTTACTTTATTAATAGTACTTCCGTATTTCAAACGGTTCCAGAATATACAGTTACGGCACCTGGAGTTTTCAATATTACTGTTGTGGATTCCAATAATTGTAGTGCAGAAACAACTATTACAGTAGAAGATACGCCTGCTCCAGAATTCAATATCACTAGCACGGATATTGATTGTGCAGGTACTGATGATGGAACTATAACAATAAATGTTACTAATGCTAATGGCAACACCTTAGAATATAGTATTGATGGTGGTGCAACTTATTTTAGTTCTCCTGTATTTACAGGTTTGGCAGAAGGCGATTACGATGTGGTTGTTCAATATTCTCTCGGAGTTTCTATATGTGAAACGGTTCCACAAACCGTAACTATTAGCGCTGCAACTGCAATTGATGGAACAGCTGAATTGACAGCCGATTACACGTGTAATGGTACTGGTACAATTACGGTTACTGGGGTATCTGGCGGAACGCCACCATATAGTTATAGTATCGATGGTGTAAACTACCAGGCGAGTAATGTGTTTACAGGATTAACAAATGGGACTTATACCGTTACAATTCAAGATGCCAACGTGTGTACTTTCATAACAAATCAAATTACAATCGATCCATTAGACCCACCGTCTGATTTAACGTTCGATAGTACACCATTAACCTGTCCAACCAATACTTCAACCGTTACTATTACCAGTGTTACTGGAGGATCGGGGACCATAGAATATCAAATTACAGCGCCAGCTGCTGCGGCAACAGCATATCAAACATCTAATGTATTTACCAATTTAGCTCCAGGCACTTATACTTTTCAAGTACGAGATGAAAATGATTGTACCTATGCGGAAACCTATACTATAGATCCATTACCTGAACTAATACTAAACACAGTTTTAGACAAAGATCTGGATTGTACAGTGACCCCTGATGCAATGATCTCTGGAACCATTTCAGGTGGTAATGCACCTTACACATATGCCGTTTCAATTGATGGTGGCGCTTATAGCTCACTTGGTACAACAGGACCAACATTTACCTATTCAACTACTACACCTGGAACATATCAATTTGAAATTACCGATAGTAATGGGTGTACCATTGAATCTGTAATTCATACAGTGGAACCGTTAGAACCACCTGTACTAAGTTTAGTAGTACAATCAGAACCAATTTTATGTAATGGTGACGCCAATGGAGCTATTGATATAACTATTGATCCTAACTCGGGTACGCCTCCATTTTCGATTAATGTGTATAACGATACCACCGGAACAGATTATGGCACTCAAACAACAAGTTTACCAGCAGGATCATATACAGTGACATTAACCGATGCTAAATCCTGTACTGCCATAGAGACCATCGTTATTACAGAACCAGATCCAATAGTTGTTAATTATAATACTGTAGACATTAGTTGTGGTCCGGGTGGTGTGTCTGAAGGATCCATTATCATTGATGGTGTTACTGGAGGAACTGCACCTTATAACTATTTTGTAACAGGGACCAACGGCTATACCAATTCTGAAATTAATGCCACTGGATCCACCTCGGTGAGTTTTAATGTTGTTGATTTTGGATTATACGAAATAAATGTAGTAGATGCCAATGGTTGTTCAGTCTTAGTTCAGGACGTTCTTGTGGCTTCTCCACCTTCTGATCTCGATATAACAGTTAATGCCACAGTAGATTGTGCTCTTGGTGGTACAGCAGTGGTTAGTGTTGGATCTACATTGCCAAGTTCTGGACCGTTCTTCTTTAGCATATATCAAGGACCAAGTTCGGTTTATCCTAATCCTCCAGGATCATGGATACCTGAAGATTCACCAGGCAGTCAGTCGGCTACATTCACAGGTTTAACGCCTGGAGTAAATTATACTTTCATAGTATTTGATGCCTCTACAAATTGTAGTTATTATGAACCAGCGACAACACCTATTCCTACCAACTCAACTTTATCATTAAGTGCAGTAGGTTCCGATAATATTACTTGTACAGGTAATGCTGATGGTGATGTGTCATTTACAGTGAATAGTGTCTATGGATCGGCTGTTAATGTAAATTATGAGATATTTGATTCACTTTCGCAAACAACGACAGGAGTAGCAGGTTCGGGTGTAGTACCGGCAGGAGGGACGCTTACCGTAACTGACTTAGGACCTCTTCCTATTGGAACATATTATGTGTTGATCACAGAAACTTCAGGGCCTAATGCAGGTTGTGGAATCGTGACAGCACCTTTAAATATTACGGAGTCAGCCTTTTTGCTGGACCTTTCCGTATCAGTAGATCAAAATGCCAATTGTAACGCCAATTCAGGCGTCATAAGCGCAATCGCTCAAAATGGAACAGCGCCTTATGTGTACCAAGTTACAACAACACCTGGAACTCCTTTAGACACGGACCCTAACTGGAATTCAGCAAGTACATTTAACTTAGATGCTGGTAATTACTATGTTCATGTTATGGATGCCTATGGCTGTATTATATCCAGCCCAGTTGTAGTATTACCAATGGATCCCACGCCATCAATTAGTGCAGTATTCGATAATCAATGTACTTCAACAGAAGGTACGTATGAAATTGATGTGGACTTAGTAACCGCTGGAATCGCACCATATAGTTTCAGTATTGACGGTGGTGTATTTCAAGTTCAAACAGTGCCGTTTACGATTTCCAATCTGTCTTCAGGGACGCATACCATTGAAGTAAATGATGCCAATGGTTGTGGTAATTTAGTTACAGTAACTATTGAACCTCCGTTGAATATTAGTCCTGATATTGCGGCAACACCATCTTGTAACGATGACGATGGAATAATTATAGCAAATGGTAGTGGAGGTTCTGGTACTTATTCTTATGCCATTAGTCCAAGCCCTGGATCTATTTCACTTACTGGAAACACCTTTACTGGTGTGCCTTCAGGTACTTATACAATAACTATTACCGATACGGTAACCACTTGTAGTGCCGATGTAGAAGTCACTTTGGCACCTGCAACGCCTCCAACATTTACTATGACACCTTCAGATGTAAGTTGTTTTGGCGATAATACAGGTTCATTTGAGCTAGAGGTTAGCGGTTATTCAGGTCCATATACTTATGAAGTATTTGACAGTCTAGGAACATCAGTTTTAGGTCCAATTGCAACAAATACAGCTACCAATCCAATTACGGTATCAGGATTATTGGCTGATACTTACACGGTTGTTATAACCGAAACTGCTGTGCCATTTTGCTCAGCTACAAATGACGTCATAATCAGTTCGCCTTTGAATGCGCTTACACTTACAGCAACAGAGACGTCTAATGTAACTTGTGATAACAATATTGGAACTATTACGGCCATTGCAGAAGGTGGTTGGGGTCAATATGAATACGAGTTAACAGGTAATGCAACAGTACCTTATTCTCCTAACAATACATTTGACAACCTTTCGGCTGGAAATTATACTGTTAATGTAAGAGATGAAGGTGGATGTATAGCTTCAGTTGATATTACATTGATTGAACCAACACCTATTGATGCCACTTTTACGCCAAGCACAACACTTTTATCATGTTTTGGTGACCAAAATGCAACTATTACAATAACTAATGTAACTGGAGGTCAAGGCAATAATTATACATATACCCTTAATACAATTTTACCTACACCAAGTTCATCTGGTCCTCAAACGTCCAATGTATTTACAGATCTTGGTGCAGGAACATATGAAGTTGTTATAAACGATGGATTTAATTGTAGCATGACTTCTGTCAATATTGTTATTGATGAACCAACACCTATAGATGCCAGTTTGGTGGTGGATTCTACGCAAACTTGTTTAACTGAATCTTCGCTCACATTAAGCGCTACCGGTGGTACAGGGCCATACGAATATAGTGACTCCATTGCCTTTACACCAGTTATCGGTTCATTTGCGACATCAACAACTTTCACGGTACCAGTTGGAACCTATGAATATTATGTGAGAGATGCTAATGGATGTATTTCAGTAGTATCAAATCAAATAACAATAGATCCACTGCCTCCTTTAACTATAAACTTGGATTCTAACAATCCTACGATCAATTGTGCTGGTGATAACACAGGATCCATTGTGGCTGAAGCCGAAGGTGGATTAGGAAATTATATCTATACTTTATTAGATACCTTGGGTAATACCATTCCAGCTACACAAAATACGCCTGGTGTATTTACTGAATTGGTAGCAGGCACCTATGTTGTACAGGTTGATAGCGGTGATTGTAGTACAACCTCTGCGACGATAACTATTACAGAGCCAAGTACTATTCTTGATGCCACTTTTGTTGTCAACAATGTCACCTGTAGTGGTAGTAATGATGGATCTGTTGAGTTTACTGCAACAGGTGGAACCGGTACCATTCAATATGCAATTTCACCACAGATGAATCAGTTCTTTCAAACGGGTTTATTTGAAGACCTTGCTCCTGGTGATTATCAAGCCATTGTACAGGATGAATTAGGATGTTATCTCCTACTTGATTTTACGATTACAGAACCAGAACCGGTGATCATCACAATAGATCCAGATTCTATTTTCCCTGAAATATGTGAAGGAGATGGTGATGGAGAATTTAGTATTGATATTTCTGGAGGTACGCAACCATACAGTGTTAGTCTCGATAATTATGATGGGCCGTATACTACTGGTGCCATAGGACAAACACGATTTGATTTTATTGGTATTGGTGGAGGTGATCACACTGTTTTTGTTAGAGATAGTGAAGGATGCGAATCAGAATGGAATATTACTTTCCCAGAATCAGTAAATCTTGACCCTCTTATTGAAATTGAATATGTATGTGAGAATAATGCCACTACAAATACAGTAACTGTAACTGTGGATCCAAGCAATACTAACCCTGATGATCTTGATTATTCACTCAATGGAGGTCCATTTCAAACGAGTAATGTATTTACAAACCTTCCACCAGGCACAGGGTATTACGTGGAAGTAAGACACACTAATAGTTGTGTTCAACAAACCGAAGTTTTTGAAATTCTTGAATTTGAACCACTGGAACTTGTCCTCACCGAAGGTGGATTGAATGAAATCATTGCGGCCGTTACTGGTGGTACTGGTGATTATCAATTTGAATTGAACGGTGAAGATTATGGTTCGGACAACACCTTTATTATTGGAGAAACGGGACAATATACTGTACGTGTAACCGATAGTAGTGGTTGTTATGTTGAAGCTACCATTTTCATGGAATTTGTCGACATCTGTATACCAGACTACTTTACACCTAATGGTGATGGTGTGAATGATGGATGGGAACCTGGATGTGATGAAAACTATCCAAATATTGAGTTTGACATTTTTGATCGTTACGGACGTAAAGTAGGAACATATCGTCAAGGTGAATACTGGGATGGGAAATACAATAACACCGAATTACCTACTGGAGATTACTGGTATGTAGTTCGTCTCAATAGCGAAAACGACAATCGCAAGTTTGTCGGTCATTTTACTCTGTATAGATAAAACTGACAAACTAAAAAACTAACAACGATGAAAAAACTAATTATATATATTCTATTCCTAACTGTAAGCTATGGCTATAGTCAGGAGTTGAATCTTCCAGTTTGGACACAATATTTGGCAGATAACGATTTTGTGATCTCTCCAACCTATGCTGGTATAGGTGACAACGTACGAATACGTTTGAATGGATTAACGCAGTGGGTTGGAATTAAAAACGCCCCTGATAACCAGGCGTTATATGCAGATTTTCGAATCGCAAATCGTTCCGGCGTAGGAATCACACTATACAATGATAAAAATGGTCATACAAGACAAAAGGGACTAAAATTGTCCTATGCACATCATCTGGTTATTGACTATTATGCTGATCACTATGTTTCATTTGGTTTGTCATATAACATAAATAATTTTAGAATTAACATTGAGGATTTTGATACAACATATGACGATCCAATTATAGATCCAGCTGTAACCGATGATCGTTCGATCTCTAATAATAACTTTGATATTGGTGCTTTGTACCGCTATAAAGGATTTTATTTTAGCTTCAATGCTAACAATGTCTTGAATAAGGATATTGATGATTTTAGTGATGTAGAACCTGAACCGAGTCAGTTATTGAACTTTCAAGCGTATACTGGTCTTATTCTGGAAAGTAAAACAAATAAAAGTATTGAGTTTGAACCGTCGATATTCTTCCAATATTTTAATAGTGATGGACGTTCAGCCACCGATTTGAATTTTAAATTTAGACAATTCAATAGACGAGATGACTATTATTGGGTAGGATTATCTTATCGATTCTTAAACGATCAATTTTTTAAACCACTTAATGTTGGTCCTATGGCAGGATTTATGAAATCCAAGTTTTATTTTGCTTATTCGTATCAAGTTACCACAAATGATCTATCTGGTTATAACTCTGGTACTCATGCAATAACTATTGGTATTGACTTTATGCAAGGTTTAAGTGATTGTCCTTGTACAAAAGGAAGAAAAAGTAAAATGCGACCTAACTAATAATGCGCAGCTATTAATTTTTATAAACGGTTAAACTGGCCTTAAATCCTGTTGTAATCAACCATTTATTTGAAGCAAGTAAAACACCATTTTCATCATATACCTGAAGTTGCGCAGTATTAGGTCGTGAAGACCCCTCATTCAAAGCAATAAAGTTGATCACATTATAACCTTCATCGAGATCTACATCAATAGTAAAGAATTCACCTCGCAATACTAAGTTAGGATGAATTACAGCATTGTTCACCATTAATTTAATACGATCGCCATCAACATATTCATGATCACGGCATTTAATTATTACTGTTTTAGATCCAGTTTTGATCTCCCCTAGGTTGTGATCTCTACTAAATTGAGATACATTGGCATAATCCTCTGTAAATTTTTGTTTTACATTCCAAGTAGGTGTTTTTAAAGTATTGGGCGCAACCATGTGAACACCAGATTTTTTCTTAAAACTGTCGGCCATAGGTGTATAGTCTATTTTAGGGCTTAAGTTGATTGTTGTAAGTCCCCTAATTGGAGATAGTTTTAAAGAAAAGTCAAACTTACCTTGTAAGATACTGTCAGAAGGGAGTATGCGAAATCCTTCCAATGGTGTATCCAACTGACCATGAGCTGAAAAGGCTACAAAGAGCAGGCATATAAATGATATGGGTAATTTATATCTCATGAAAGTAGCTCATTTACTATCTAAAGATATGCAAATGAACGGTATTTTTTTATTTAATAACGTGGTAATGGTTTAATTTTATATTAGTCTTAACAAAAAGTATTCCAGACCGTTATATGTAGTCATTATTTCAGCATTTACTACTACAGTTTAGGTTCTAACCACAAAAATGCCATAGAAAGCAAAAATAGGCTGTAAAACCAGAAGGGGTTAATAGGTCTTAATGAAGTGAATTCTGAAGTTGATTCGACTGTATTCTTAAAGTAATTGGTGTTGAATTTTGAAATATCAGACGCTTGAATGGATTCAAATTTTTCTGATGGCATGGAATAAAAAGAATAGGTGCTACTACTGTCTTGTTCTATCTGTAACTGATTCCAACCTGTTTCTTTAGGATAAACACGTCCATACCAAAGAGATGGTATATTTAGATCCTGCCGTAAAGGAACAATGGAATTGTATTGGTTAAAAACTTTTGGGTTTTCAATTGAAGTGAGCAGTTCAAAATGGTAGGGCTCATTATTAAAGGCTAAAGGTGAGATATTTTTCCATGAAGTGAGATCACGATCCTTTTTACCAATAAATGAAATTATGTCCGTCCAAAACTGCCTATATGCAGATTGATTACCATTTAAAATGTTTTCATAGGTATTGTAAGCAACAGATGAAGCAATTTTACCATTACCAACTAATCTATAAACCGAACACAACTTAGAATCTTGGCTATGAATAGGTAGCAACAAAGGCTCATTTTGAAACGCCAATTCATACTTCGAGATTTCATGTTCTGAGTCATTCGTATTAAATAGATTACTATTATCTGTTATAAGATCAAACGGGAATAACCTGCTATTAAAATTTCTAATGTTATTATCTGGCTGTATAAATAGGCCCATACCTTCATTTGCAATAGCATTGTAGATGCTATTCAATTGAGAGTTAGATAAATATTGAATTGAAGGAATATCTGCAATGAGAAGGTCATAACCAATCAAATTATCTGAGTTAATACTGGTTTTAGTCTGATTGTTAGTATTAAAATATTCGTACTTAAAATGGCCGGTCGTGAGTTGACTTCTAACCACCACTTCATGACCTTGCTGTGCGAGAAAGTTCTTTAAATATTTGGTTTCAAAAGTTGGAAAACCATTAATGATCAATATTTTGAGTTTATTAGGCGGTAATATATGCAGCGGAAGTGGCTCATTGTTAACTACATTACCTGAGGTGTCTTTTTCTTGAATGGAATAGACTAATTGTCCACTCAAATTCAATTTACTTTGGAATTCAAAAGATTGGTGATCACTATCCTTTAATTCAACCGAGTCTAATGCTATGCCACTTGGATCATTTAAGTAAAGTGCGTGTTTTGAATTTGAATAATTATAACGCCCTTTGATGGTAAGCTGCGTTCCGGCAACAGGGTTACGATCGTATTTAAGTGCTACCAATCCCGTAATAGAATCTGTAGGCAAGTAATGCGTTGAGATGCTTTCTAATTGCCAAAGATCAAAAGGAGCAATTCCTTGGCCTAATACAAAGATGGTTGTGGGTTGAACTTCTGTGTCTATTAAGTTCATTCCCTTTGCATAATTTAAGGTCCTGATATTTTTGTAAATGCTCTTTAAACTATCAAGTGATTCGCTACTATAGTGTTTTGTAAGTATAGCCAATTCTAACGTTTTCGATTTGAATTGCAAAGCCGGTTTAAGGGCGACCATTGCTAAGCTTAGTACCGCCAAAAATGCCGCTACTAGCTTTAATGTTCTTCTCTTTTTATATGGGCTCTTTAACTCTTTCCATATAAATACACTCAGTAGAAATAATGCGATGAATAATATTGGCCAAAACCAATGCTGGTTACTAAATGAAAAACTACTAGCGCTCATTTAATTGTAATTCTTTTAAAAGCAATTTATTGAGCTCGTCATCATGACCTTTATTCTTGTAAGGATTACTTGTTAATGGTGGTAAAGCTCTAAGGAGTCCTGATTGCACATCTTCTAACAGTTCTACAGATTTGTCTCCATATGAGGTAAGTTGTTTTAATTGTTGTAATGTTTTCAAGTGGGAGCCAGGATTATCTATTGCTATTAATGCAAGCTCATTACCAGCTTGTTCAAAAATATAGCGATCAGCATCATTAATGGCATTGTCTGGATATTGCAGTTGCTCCAATCTTAAAATTGCTTGACGCATAAATTGATTTGGATCAGTAAATTTTAATTCTTCCCGTTTTGAAAAACTATTAACCTCATCAAGATCGCCAGTCAATCGAGATTCTCCTTTAATAGGTGGTGGATCAAATCCTATTCTGTGGACGTAAATTCGTGCGCTATTTTTAATGTCCTGTAAATACTTTAGAGCCTCGTATTGGTGTGGGAGTGAAGCCTCAGGTTTATACAAGCGTAGCTGCAATTCAGAATCCCACATTTGCTGTAGCGCTTTTAGTAATTTGGTTTTAAGTGATTCTTCAAAAAGGGTCGCCGCTTCAGGATCTTCATGATTATGTACATACTCTTCTAATGGATCTTCTTCTTCATTACCTTCTTCATCTACTAAATTATGTTCGTTTTCGTTATCGTGATCATGAGTGTACTCGGCAAGAGGGTCTGCATCTTCTTCATGATCATGATCTTCGTGATCTTCTTCTAAAGCTTCTATATTATCTTCTTCAACCAAATCCACATTCTCAGTCTCTTCACCCATAAACGCAGAGTATTTTAATCGGAGTGCCTTTTGATCAAAACCAAGTTCATTACTCGTAAACTTGAAATCATATTCACTTAGATTTGCTTTATTGGCTATAAGTTTTTCAGTATCGATTATAAGCTGGCGCTGACTTCTAAAGTAATCAGGCATGCGATCAACACCTAAAGTGCCTTCAACACTAAACTGATCTGAAATCGTATCATTGATAGTAGCGAAATAGGTTTCACTACGTGCCACATTAGGTTCCGGTTGTTTAAGATCCACGGCTTCAACATAGAAATACAATTCATCGCCTGGTTCCATGTTCATAGCGTCAAGGTTAATGTTTCTATTGAGATCAATCGTTTTGTTGCCTTTGGTAATAGCGGCATTGAACATTAGTTTCTCTTCTCTAAATTTAACCGATTCACCACTGCCTTTACTTACAGTAGCGATAATATAGGCGTCTCCTAATCCAAAGTCATCAGTGATTGTTGCTTTAATATCAACTACCTTAGATTCAAAATAATTGAAACTGGTAAATTGAGCGAGATCATGAAGCTCAATTTCTGGATCCTGATCTTGTGTGACATTTATAGCATATATTGTTGAAGTGTAAGCCTGATCTAACGTATCTATAAACTTAAAATTATAAAACCCTGAATTGCTCAAACGCGTACCACCAGAATAAACACCATCTTTATTGACAAGATCGTAAATATTATCTGCACTCTCTAAATGTACACTCTTTACAGGTTTATCGAATTTCACATACCAGATAATCCTTGAGCCTTCTACTGCTGACACATTCATATCCGTTGTGTTTTTCACAGGCAATTTAGTGTAGGTAGGATAGTTTATGCTAAGATTTTGCTCTATTAATTTAGGGGGAATATATTCGGCGTCCACAGAATCCATAGCTTGAAAAACGACACTTTCGGCTGGTGATTCAGAAGGATTGATCGTATTGAAAATATCTTTGAGATTTGTCATATAAGCGATATAACCTAGTAGTATTAGTAGTACTGAAATTATGCTTGTACGAACAAGAGTATTAGGTGGTTGTAGTTTCTTTATATGCCGTTCAAGTTCATTAGTAATTTTAGACCGTTGAAGTTTTGCAATACCTGTCAATGCTGTGTCCGACTCTAGTAGTAACCCTGAACTGTATTCAACCTGTTCCAGTTTAGTGTCAATAAAAGCGGTTGATAATTTATTGGAAGTAAGCCATGGCTTTTTATTTATAAGAACTAATACTGCAATAACTAAGAAACAAAGAAGAGACCAGTCAATTCGATTACTTGCAAGATAAACACAAACACCACAACCCAGCGCAATAAGAATGGCTTCCAGATAAATCACGAATTGCCATTTTCTTGTAAACTTCACTATGGTATGTGCCGCTTTTGTACTCATTGTTTACGTTGATTTGCAAAATACCGTTCAACCATGATCAATGGTACTAATAAAAACCAAAACCAATGTGTTAGATTTTTGCTTCCATGAACATTTAAAACTTCATCATTTGCTGTAAAATTTGTTGAAAACTCAGCTTTTGAAACTACTCGTTTATCCAACAATGCCAATTGATCTTCGTCAACCGATTTGAGTATCAAAATTTGCAACAGCTGTTGAGTGAAATGTTCTTCTACTATATTATGTGCATTCAATTTTCTAGTCAAAATGTAATGGTTGTTTCCATGCCCTTTTTCAATTAGCGTGGTGGCCATTTCATTATCGCGATAGACCAACGCTGGTGTTGTTGAAGAATCATAGTTACTCTCACTTAACCAAATAATGAAATCATGATTTTCTGTTACAACTTCATTAGGCTGCTTATCAATTATAGAAATTAAAACATTAGAATATTTAGCTATAGCATTCAATGTAGATTTCATAAAGTATAATTGGTTACTAAAGCTTTCATCATAGTAAATCCCAATTTCAAGTTCAGGTTGTTTTAAAAGTGGTAGTGAATGATCATAATTTTGAACCAAAATACTGTCATTAGTTGAATTAATATTAATGACTTCACTATTCTTGTTTATGCTGACGGTATTAAATGTCAATTGATGGTCATTTGAAGCCGCTAAAACAATGTCCACCTGATCTGTTTGGTCATAGGCTAAAACGGGAATATCAGTTTTTTCATTTTGAGTAGGATTAACAACAATCCATTCTATATTTTTAGCAAGTGTAGGTCTCTTTCCAGTTAATCCGGAATAAAATGCTGACGAGAATACCACAATGCTATCGGTATTGAGTTGTTCCATTGCTTGGGCTAATTGCCAATAGTTGGGCGTTGACATTTTTTGTTGAGCAAGGTCAATTTCTTCTATTGGCGGAAATTCGGGTTGTAATAGCCGGAGTTCGTCATCGGTTTGTAGGGTATCAATCACAGCCCTAAATTGATCACTGGAAAATAATGAAGGCTCAACAATATAAGTCAATGCTGTACGCTCGGCATTTTCTTTAAGTATAGGTTGAGCAAGAATCATTACTAATACAATAATAGCTAGTGATCGCAAACCAAGTAACAAATATTCATTTAACTTAAAACTACTAGACTTGGATGACTCCGACTCTTGAAATAGTTGAATGCTTCCCACTTTAATGGTCTTTCCTGTTTTATTACTCCACAAATGGATGGCCAAAGGAATAACTAATCCTAACAATGCCCATAAATATGTTGGATTCACGAAAGCCATTATACCAGTCGATCTCTTTTTTCTATAAATAATTTAATAGCTTCTCCTATAGGATCATCCAGCTGAAATAGATGATAACTAATATTATTGCTTAAAAGAAAATTCTTGGTTTTAGTTATCATTCTATTAAGATTATTCAAATAGATTTCCTTAGTTTGTTCGGTATCTACTTTTAATTGTCTCCCGGTTTCCAGATCTTCAAAAGTTAATGCACCTTCATATTGAAATTCCAGTTCTTTCGATCCTAAAAGATGCAGCACTACAACTTCGTTTTTTAAGGTTTTGAGCCTTTTGATAAAATGTGTAAGCTCTTCTTCATGTTCGTACATGTCAGTTACAAAGAAGACCATCTCTTTGTGTACCCTATCATGAATTTTGTCAGAATTCGTTGTTGCTGTAGGCCATTGCCCTTCACTCTTTATTTGAAGAAGTTCTAGTAGCATTCTATTGAAATGCTGTTTCTGAATCTTAGGTTGTAGGCTATGCAACTTGGTGTCATTAAGAGCAAATAATCCAACAGCATCACCTTGTTTTTGAGCAAGATAGGCCAGAGAGGCGATTAGAACTCTGGCATAGTCCATTTTAGTAAGCTTACCTTCTGTGTGCATCATCGATTTGCTCGCATCTAAAATGAACTTAACCGAGACATTAGTTTCAATCTCCGATTGTTTAATATAATAGCGACCAGACCGTGCTAGCATTTTCCAATCGAGAAGTCGAAGATCGTCTCCAGTTTCATAGGCACGGTACTGACTAAATTCCATACCATAACCTACGCGTCTACTGTGATTAACACCATTTAAATACCCTTCAACAATAATTTTAGAGATCAGATTTAAACCTGATACAGTATGAATAATTTCTGGTTTTAATAATTGATGATAATCTTGTGCCACAGTACATTGGTTTTAAGACAATACTTTTTTCAACAAATGCCTGGTGACCTTATCAGATGTTATTCCTTCAGCTTCAGCCCGGAAATTTACAATTACACGATGGCGTAATACTGGAAGGGCAACATGATTAATATCATTAAGTGTGACTGAAAGTCTTCCTTGAAGTAAGGCTCTAGCCTTAGCGGTGAGAATCATAGCTTGTCCGGCTCTAGGCCCAGCGCCCCAACTTACCCAATGCTTAACATAATCATTATCAGTGGTTTCCGGTCTTGTTGCTCTAATAATTTTACTAACATATGAAATGAGATCATCACTAATAGGCACTTCACGCACCAATTCTTGAAGCCTTAATATTTCTTCGCCGGTAATCACCTTTTCAGGTTTAACAGACTTTGAACCTGTGGTGTTTTTTAAGATGCTAGTTTCGTTGGCATCGGTTGGATAACCTATTTTTATATAAAACAAGAAACGATCTTGCTGCGCCTCAGGTAGTGGGAAAGTTCCCGATTGCTCAATAGGGTTTTGCGTTGCTAAAATAAAAAATGGGCGATCCAAATTATAAGTTTGACCAGAGTAGGTGACTTCAAATTCTTGCATGGCCTCAAGTAAAGCAGCTTGTGTCTTGGGTGGCGTACGGTTTATTTCATCGGCTAATAAAATGTTGGCGAATATGGGTCCTTTATTGAATTTAAAGAATTTTTTTCCTGTACTGTGATCCTCCTCCAAAATCTCTGTACCAATAATATCCGATGGCATAAGATCAGGAGTAAATTGAATACGTTTAAATTTGAGATCAACAGCTTCAGCCAATGTTTTGATCATAAGTGTTTTAGCTAGACCAGGCACCCCTTCTAATAGAGCATGTCCACCAGCTAAAAAAGTAATTATTAATTGTTCAACTGTTTCTTCCTGACCTATAATAACTTTGGCAATTTCAGTTTTTAAAAGGCCCAGCTTTTCAGTCAGTTGTACGACTTCAGTTTCAATTTGTTTTAAATCGTTATTCATATAGTTATGTTATGAGGTCAATGCGTACATCACGATATTGACACCAAATCGTGTGTTGTCTATTTTGTACCAGCGTTTATTTCTAAAATCGTAATCCCACTCACAGCCATAGTCTTTGTTGCTAAACAAAACACCTATGCGTCCGTTGATTTCAATAGCCTTAAGATAGTCATGAACTAGATCATCACCCCAACCATTCAATTCCTGAGATGTTGTAGGTGGTCCATTCTCGAACTCAAAGAATATATTATAGAGTTCATGATTATTTGGAATTTTTTTTAGCATACCAATACCAAAAATATCTTCCATCTGACGTTCAAAGGATTTTGAGAACAGTCCGTCAATATCATGATTGCAGTCGTCCACAAAAACAAACCCACCATTTTCAACATATTTTTTAAAATTGGTACGTTCGCTCTTTGAAAATTGCACCAATTTGTGGCCTGATAGATAACAAAATGGGCATTTAAAAATCTCATCACTGCTCAAGGGTATGATATTCTCCTGAGTATCAACACGCAATGAGGTGTATTCAACCAGTGAATTTAACAAGTTAGAAGGCATGCGCTGATCCACATCCCAATCTCCAGATTCGTATTGAAGCCGAGTAAAGAAAAACTTGTTATTGATTTTTAATTTCACCTGATAGACTATCCAAAAAATCGAAATTAGCTAATAATAACAACTTTAGATAGTGTATTTAGAATTGATTAACACTTAATTTCAGCTACTGTTGAAAAACAAAACTGGCTGCAATGAAATTTCAATACAACCAGTTTAATTGTCATTTTATTCGCAAATTAAACAGCGTCCGATAGACTTGTAAATGTAAAGTCTCGAACTTTCATATATGGAATCAGGTTACCATTAATACGAACTTGCTGTCCTAATGTTTCAAGATTATTGAGCATAATAATCGGACTTTCATTAAACCTGAAATTCTTAACAGGATGTTTAATTTTACCATTCTCAATATAGAACGTTCCATCACGTGTCAATCCAGTATATAATAAGGTTTGTGGATCTACACTTCTAATGTACCAAAGACGTGTTACCAATATTCCTTTATTAGTATCTTTTATAAGGTCTTCAAGTGAAGCATCACCACCTGCCATTATTCCATTGGATGGGAAAGGAACAGGATCAACACCTTTTTCTTTAGCCCAATAGCGTCCATAAGCCAAATTCTTTACAACACCATTTTCTATCCAATTCATCTTCTTTAATGTTTGACCAGAGCCATTCCATGTCGCAGTAGGCACATCAGGATGCAATGGATCCGAATAAATATTGATACGCTCATCAACAATTTTTTCTCCTAATTTAGTTCCGCCACCTTCTTTAGACATGAAACTTCTTCCTTCATCAGCCGTTCTCGCATTAAAGGAGCCAAACATATTTTGCAGAAGACCAATTGAAGCAGCAGGTTCTAATATCACTGTATACTTTCCTGGTTCTATGGCCTTCGCTTCTCTTGACATTAACGCTTTGTCAATAGCGATTTTTGACGCCTCAACGGGATCAAATTTGTCAATATCATTTACATCTCTTGTTACCCAACCAGAGCCAGTTCCATCGTTACTTCGCATGGTAACCGTAAAATTGGCATTTGTGGATTGATTATATGCAAATAGTCCATTGGAGTTCATCATTGCCGAAAACCCTGCCGAATCGTTTAAAAATCCTGCAGCCGTTACATCTTTTTCCGCCGCTGGATTTATACTACTTGCTGCAACACGCGCACGATAATCAGGTGTGATGTTAGCTGTAGACTCACTGTACGTAACTGCATCATCATATTCTTGAGGTCCAAGTGGCTGCATGAACTCGGGATTTTCAGGAGACAGTTTTGCTAATTCTTCTGATCGTTTGACAGCTCTTTCTAAGGAAGCGTCATCAAATTCATCCACAGTTGTTGTACCCATTTTTTGGCCATAATTAGATTGTATAACCAATGTTTGATTAGATCGGTGTCCGGCAGTTGATACCGTATTTCGTGCATAGCGGATGTTACCACTTTCACTTCCGTTTAAATTAACTTCGCAAGCATCGGCACTGGAAAAACTTAGTGCTTTTTCCATGATTTGTCTTGCTTCTTCTTTTGTATATATTGCCATGATATAATAGTCTTTAAATTAAATAGTGATTAGATTGTTCTACCTGTATTGATAACATTAACGTCATTAAATCTTGTAGTAGAACTACCATGAGAAACTGCGCTAATTTGCGACGGTTGTCCCTTACCATCGAAGAATGATCCAAACATTCTGTAATCATCGGCATCACATATCTTCACACAAGAATTCCAAAATTCCTGAGTATTTGATTGGTAAGCCACATCGTCTAACATGCCAGCTATCTCACCATTCTTTATTTCATAAAATACAGTACCACCAAATTGGAAGTTATAACGTTGCTGATCAATTGAGTACGAGCCGCGTCCTGCAATATAAATTCCTTTTTCAACGTCTTTGATCATATCGGCAACTGAATATTTCTCAGTACCTGGCTTTAAGGATACATTAGGCATTCTTTGGAATTGTACATCATTCCAACTTTGTGAATAACAACATCCATGAGATTCATTTTGATTAATCATATGAACCTGATCACGAATTGCTTGATAGTTGGTTAATATACCATTTTTAACAAGATCCCATTCTTTAGTCTTAACACCTTCATCGTCATAACCAACAGCGCCTAGGGACCCAACTTGAGTCTTATCGGCAACAAGGTTTACAATATCACTTCCGTATTTGAAGTCTCCAGCTTTCCACTTATCAAGAGTGGCAAAACTGGTTCCAGCATAATTCGCTTCATAACCAAGTACGCGGTCTAATTCTAATGGGTGACCTACTGATTCATGAATAGTCAATCCTAAGTGATTAGGTTCAAGTA